>JANYGY010000174.1 GCA_025362255.1 Planctomycetales bacterium | reverse complement strand
GGCATCATCAAGGCCGAGTTGGTTCACGAGCTGGAACAGTTGACGTCAAAGCAGCATCATTTGACGTTGGAGCAGCTGTTCATCGAGAATCGCGTCTATAAGCGGATCGAGGAAGCGACGACCGAGGAGGGCGTGATCAAGGCCGTGTATGATGGCATGCAGGTTTTTGCGGCGCGTTTCGTCCGCCCGATGGTTGATGAAGATGTTGCCCGCTTGCTCGAGTTGCGGATCAAGCGCATCAGCGCGTATGACATCGCCAAAAATCGCAAAGACATCGCCGAGGTCATCGCCGCGATTGCCGCAGCGCAGAAGAAGCTGGCAAATTTGGTGGGTACCACGGTCGCTTGGATCGAATCGATTCTCGCGAAATATGAAAAACTGTATGCCCGGCGGACCAAGCAGACGCGCTTTGAAGATGTCGATAAAAAGGCTGTCGCCAACGCCAATCTCACGTTGCGGTATGATGGCAGTTCGGGCTTTTTCGGTTCGGCGGTCAAAGGTGGCGACCGTGAACTCAAAGTTACCGAATACAGCAAGATCCTGGTCATTTTCCAGGATGGCACCTATCAGGTGATGGCCCCGCCCGAAAAGACCGTGCTCGAAGGAAAAATCTTGCACCTCGATATTTTCGACGAAACAGCCGGGTTCACCTTTGTCATGGCTTATCGGGACAAGGAAAAGATCCCGTGGGGCAAAAAAGTCACGATCAAGTCCTTCATCAAAGGCAAAGTCTACGATCTGATCAAAGACGGCGGGCGCATCGAATGGTTTTCAACCGACCTCAGCGGAACGCTCGTCTGTCAGTTTGTGCCTGCCGATCGCCAGCGGGTGACGGAGGCCCAGGTGGTGGTCAAAACGTTGGAAGAAGTCACCACCAATGCGGCGCGCGGCCAAAAATTGGCTGACAAGCCTACCGCGAAAATCGTGCTAAAGCGCGGCTGATTTAAAATCGTCGTTCGTCGCAGACTGACCGGCAGGCTCTCGATCCCTGCCGGTCAGCTGGATTTTAATCAGCCGGCCCGGCGAAGTAACGCGATTTCGTGCAATGACTGGCTGGCCGGCCGCAGTTCGAGAGTGTCCGTACGGTCGGCGAGATCGAGGAGGACGCGCGCCAGATGACGCAACTCAGCCACCGGGACTTCGAGACGGGCGCCGGCATGCGGGCCGCCGGCGGTGTAGGCGGTGAGGGCGATGGTTGGGCGACCGGCGCCGATCACGGCGGCGATCGCCAAGCCGCGTTGGCGCAGTCGACCGAAGAATCCATGGGCGGTGACCTCATGGCCGTAGGTCAGCGTGGTGCTGTCGCCAGGTGTCCCAGCCTTTTGAGCTGAGGCCCGAGGGGCGTGGGAGGTCGTAAAGAATGACTGAGATAAAGTGGCCATGGCAGGCTCCTCGCGTACAGGGTCGGTATGGATACGGTTTATAGAGACCCAAAAATCACTGCAAGTCCGAATTGACCCATGCTGAAAAGGTGGGTCGGGATCTGCTGAGGCCCCTTTGCCAGGCGCAAGTTTCGCCTAGGTTACCATTTCCGCCGGAGGAACCGATGCGCCGTCTCGCTCTTGTCGCTGCTCTCACCGCCCTGTTTGCGCCTGCTGCGGTCTGGGCTGCTGATTCCGGATTGGCGCCATCGGCCGACACCTTGGCCGCCGGGGCCAGCCCCGAGGGCAGCTTGCGGGTGTCTCTGTCAAAAAATGGCAATGTGCGTTTTGCGCCGACGATCAATTCCAAGGCCATCGTCACGCTGCCGGCACGTTCAGAAGTCGAAATCCTGGGCCCAGCCAAGGTTGCCGGCTGGTACGTGATCCGCTTTCCCCGTGAGGGAAATGCGTGGGTCCACAGCAAGGTCCTGCAGGCGGTGGACGGCGGCAAACGGTGGCGGGTCCTCGAGGACAAGTCGCGCGCGCGCGATGATTCGACGCTGAGCGGGCAAATCGTCGCCGAGTTGTACAAGGGCGAAATCCTTGAAGACAAAGGCCGGATCAATGGCGATTGGCGGGCAGTGTATCTGCCCAACGCGGTGGCGTACATCTCTGCCAGCGTGCTCGACATGCCGGCAGATCTGGGCAAAGCCAAAACGATCGCCGAGGGCCGCGCCAATGAAGCGGTGCAGACCTGGGGCACCGCCCAGGCGCTCTACGGCAGTTATTTCGATCAGCTCAAGAGCAATCCGCAAAACGCCCTGGTGCTCGATTGGCAGGGTTTGGCGGTGCAGCTCGATGCCGTGATTCGTTATCATCCCGATGCCGACACCCGGGTCAGCGCGCAGCGGATCAAAGACGGCATCGTCAATGTCGCGGCTGCTGCCGACAATCTCCAGCGCGCTAAGGGCATCACGCCGGTCAAGCGTATCGCCGATCTGCCGGCCACGCCGACGTCAGGCCAGACTCCTGGCCAGACTCCCGGTCAATCCTCAGGCCAACAGAATCCGCCCGCAAACGGGGTGACGGGCGATCCATTGGCGCCGCCTAAACTGGCGGTTCCCGGCGAGATCCCGACGCAAGTGGCGATCACGCCGCCGCCGATCACGGGCTCAAGTGCTGTCGAGCCGGTGGCGCCGACCGAGATCGCGACCAAGCCGCAGGCGCCCGCCGCTCCGGCAAAAGCGTTTGTCGTCGAAGGCTTCGTGACCCAACAGAATTTCGAGAATGTCGGCGTGAGCGAAGTGCTCGTCGATGGCGATTCCAACATCGTCGCGTTCCTCAAAGTCCAAGTCGGTAAAGATATCCAGCTCAGCGAGTACTATTGGCGCTGGGTCGGGGTGAAGGGTGAGGTCCAGCACGTGGACCAGTCGAAACATACGCTCGGCCGCGATGTGCCGCTGGTGATCGTCGACGGGCTCTCGCTGTCCGGTCACTGATTTTTCGCGGCCCCGCCGATCATGGCCAAAGCCACCTCGCCGCTCGATACGCCGATGATGCGGCAGTATCTGGAGGCAAAATCGGCGCAGCCCGAAGCCCTGTTGCTGATGCGCATGGGCGATTTCTACGAGGCTTTCCTCGCTGACGCCGAGGCCCTGTCGCGGCATACCGGCGTGACCCTGACCAGCCGCAACAAAGACGATCCGCAGCCGATTGCGATGGCCGGAATCCCGCACCACCAATTGCCGGTGTATCTGCCCAAACTGCTCGCGCTGGGCCTGCGCGTGGCGGTGATGGATCAGCTCGAGGACCCGCGCGATGCCGCCAGAGACGGGCGGACGTTGGTCAAGCGCGGCCTCACTCGGCTGATCACTCCCGGCACTTTGCTCGATGAGGAAACCCTTCAGCCCGGTGAGGCCAATCGCTTGGTCGCGGTAACCGGACTGGTGCCTGAAAACGGGCCCGTCGGGATCGCTGCGCTCGATGTCTCGACCGGGCGTTTCACGGTAGAAGAAGCCACCACCGCGGCCCAACTCGCAGTGGCCCTCGCGCGGTTGGCGCCGGCAGAAGTGGTGGTGCCCGAGGATCTCCGCCACGAGGCTGCCGAGGTGCTGCGCGGCCTCTGTGCGCCGGTGGCGCTGCCGCCGATTTCCTGCCTGCCCGCATTCGCCTGGAAAGCCGCCGACGCCCGCCGGTGGTTGGCCGGGCGGTTGCGGGTCAGCTCGCTGGATGGGTTCGACCTGGGCCTGGGCTGCGATCACCTGGTCGCCGCGGCGGCGGCGGCGCTGCGCTACGCTGAGGGCGCGGTGCGCATCGCTGAAGAATCCGCCGCGCTGGCAGCGGACTCAGCCCGAGGTCTGGGCCACATTCGCAGCGTCACGCGGCTGCGCGCCGGCGCCGGGCTGGTGCTCGATGCCACCTGTCGGCGCAACCTCGACCTGCTGCGCAATTCCCGCGATGGCACCCGCGCGGGCAGCCTGCTCGCGGCGGTCGACCGCACGCGCACCGCGCCCGGCGCGCGGTTGCTCGCCGAATGGCTGGCCCGGCCGCTGGCCGAGGTCACCGCGATCGCTGCGCGTCACGATGCGGTCGGCTGCCTGGTCGACGATGATCAGCTGCGCGCCGATGTGCGTGACGCGTTGGCTCGCATCTACGACCTTGAGCGGCTGGTCGCCCGGATCGCCACGGGGCGGGCGCATGCCCGCGATCTGGTCCAGCTGGCGCAGTCGTTGAGCGCGGCGGCTGATGTCGGCGCGGCTTGCAGCGGACACCAGTTGCCACAGCTGCTGGCCACCGCCGCGACTGGTCTCGACCCCGCTCCAGAGCTGATCGCGATGATCACCAGCACGCTGGTCGACGTGCCGCCGCTGACCCTCAACGAAGGTGGTCTGATCCGCGACGGCATCGATCCTGAGCTGGACGACCTGCGCGCCATCCGCACCGACGCCAGCGCGTGGCTTGCGGCCTACCAATCGCGTGAGGCGCTGGCCTGTGGTCTGCCGAAACTCAAAGTCGGGTACAATTCCATTTTCGGTTATTATTTGGAGCTCCCGAAAGCCGCCGCCGAAAAAGCTCCGGCGCATTTCATCCGTAAGCAGACGCTGGTGAACGCCGAGCGCTACATCACGCCTGAACTCAAAGAATACGAAGATAAGGCGTTGGGCGCCGAGGAGCGGATCCGCGCGCGCGAGCAAATCCTGTTCGCGGCGCTGCGCGCTCAGGCGGAAGATAAAATCGCGGCGTTGCAAACCGCGGCCGAGGCCCTGGCGACGATCGACGTGTGCGCCGGCCTGGCGGAAACCGCGCGTCTCGGCGGATGGTGCCGTCCGCTGATCGACGACTCGTTGGTTCTCGAATTTTCCAAAGCGCGTCATCCGGTCGTCGAAGAAGCACTTGGCCGCGGCACCTTCGTGGCCAACGACTGCCATCTCGAGGCCGCCAGCGCCACGCCTGAAGCTCCCGGCACGCCCCGTTTGGCGCTGATCACCGGTCCGAACATGGCCGGCAAATCGACCTATATCCGGCAGGTCGCGGTGCTCGTGATCCTGGCCCAGGCCGGGGCTTTCGTGCCGGCGCACAGCGCGCGCATCGGGGTGGTCGATCGGGTGTTCACCCGCGTTGGTGCCGGTGACGAACTCGCGCGTGGTCAATCGACCTTCATGGTCGAGATGGCTGAAACCGCGGCGATCCTCCACCATGCTACCTTGCGCAGCTTGGTGATCTTGGATGAGGTCGGTCGCGGGACGTCGACCTTTGACGGCGTTTCGCTGGCGTGGGCGATCACCGAACACCTGCATGATCAGCTCGCCTGCCGCACGTTGTTCGCGACCCATTATCACGAGCTGACCGAGATCGCCGATGAACGACCCGGGGTGGCGAACCTGACGGTGGCGGTGGCGGAAAATGCCGACGACGTGGTCTTCCTCCATCGCATTGTTCCTGGCGCCGCGACCAAAAGTTACGGCATCCATGTCGCCCGTATCGCCGGAGTTCCGGCTAGCGTGATCAGTCGCGCGCGGGCCGTGTTGACCGTGCTCGAACGCTCTCCCGTTGACCAGGGACCAACCCGGGTTGGTGCTCAACCGGTTACGACCCCCACGCAGCTCAGCCTTTTCGGTTACGTGACCCATCCGGCCATTGAACGCTTACAGGCTCTCGACCTCGACAACCTGACTCCTCGCCAAGCCCTGACGCTGCTCGCTGAACTCAGCGAGCAGGCGAAGATTCCCGGTTGAACTCAGGATTATTTGGCGGGTTTTGGTTCGGTGAACGTCACCACTTCGAAAGTCAGGGCGTAGGTCCGTTCCGCGAAGCGCAGTCCAGCGGCTCCGCCGAGGGGGACCAAGCGGCTATCGTTCGACGCATCGAGTTCGGTGCGCGGCAGTTGGACGTCGATCACCGCCTTGCCGGCGCTGTCGATCACCGGGGCCGAGGTCACATCGTGATTGATCGTCGCCGAGAAGCGGGTGGTGACCACGACGCCGTCAATCGTCACCACCGGTTCGACATCGACCGCCAGGCCGTGCGAGACGAGGCTCATGATCGGATCGTAGATGCCTTGCACGACATCGGCATCGCTGACGTAGATCGCCTGGGTGCCGCTGAAATGATGATTGGTCTGCGAGTCGAGCATGGCGAAGGTCGCGATCGGGGCGCCAGAGGTAGGCGCCAGCGCGCGCCAAGCTTTCGCATCAAGGACTGCCGGCAACGGCGCAATGTTGTCCGGCAGACGATAGACCCGGCACACCACTTCGCGCGCGGCGGCCCGTTCTAAACGCTGCAGAAATGCGAGGATCTCAGCGTGGATATCCGGCAGGGCGGTGATGATGAGCGCCCCGTTCAATTCGGAGATCTCCATCCCGTCGCGGGTCCACCAGGAGGGCCGGATCTGGCGCCTGATGGTGGCGCTGATCTCGGCCGACGCCGAACTTGGCGTGGCTTGGTGGGGCGGCATTAAGTAGCAGCCAGCGCTGCCGGGCTCGGCGATGTCAAGTTTGGGGCCGGGGAAATCGTCGATCGGAAGGGTCAAGACGCGGACGTCGTAGGTCCGGCTGACCAGGCGATTACGGAATTCCGCGTCGGCATTGACTACGTTCAGGCGATCGGCCACCAGGGTCAGCGAAATCCGGTATTCGCTTTCAAGCAGCGCGACCGCCTCTTTCCAGGGGGCGTCCCGGGCGTTGAGCGTCACCTCACGGCTCATCTGTTCCTGCAGTGAGCTGTCGATCGCTAGCCCGGCATCACACTGGCGCGCGATGCGTTCGATGAGGGTCACCAACGGCGCGTGATCGACGCGCAGATCGATGGTCTCGGGTTGGCTCGCCGCCTGCGCGGAGCCAGCGATGAGCGTTGCCATCAGGGTCACGGTGAGAGCAGGGAAGCGGCTCATGGGGTGGTCTCCGACAACACGATGACCGCCCGACCGGCGGGATGCTCAGATACCAGGACCAGGGCCGATTGGCTGGGCAGATAGCACTCTCCCTGTGGTTGCCAGGTCCACCACGTGGGTTTGGTGATGGCCACCGATTCACCGTGGAGACCCGCTGACGCTGGTGTCGGCGTGACCGTGGCGGTCACCGGACCGGCTTCGTCCTTTTTCAGCGTCATCGTCGAATCGACCGGGCGGCGGGGTCCGCCCACGGCGCTGACTTCGGACGTTGGCGGATCCGCCAGGGGATCAGCCCAGGCCAGGCTGAAGCCGACCCACGTGCAGTTGAATCCGGCAAGCGCACGCAGATCGGCACTCTGGCCGAGCGACAGGACTTTCACCGTCGGATCGAGGTGCTCGGAAACGACCTCAAGATCGGCGAGATAGGCGCGATCGGTGCGCGTCGCAGCATTGACGCGTTGGCCGTTCATGCTGGTCAGGCTGAGGCTGCGTGGATTTTTCAGGCGGAGGACGAGGGCCTCGGCATCGGAGCGGGACATCAAGCCGCCGGCAGGCGCTTCGGTCGTCGGAAGCGTACCAAAGGTCACGCGCCAGTCGGTGCGGCGCACCATCACCCGGTACAGCTCGACCAGCGAGGCGCGGGTCGCGGTTTCCTCGTCAGGTGTCAGCAGCATGAAGATGTTGCCGTTTCCACGCAGCTCCATGCCTCCGTCGTGGCCTTGGCTGCGCAGGCGTTCAAGCAGCGAGGTCGCCGCTTGGTTTTTTCCGGCGCCGGGAGTGCGGCCTTTTTCATCGCCGCCCGCCAAAAGGCTGATTCCCGCGAAATCAGTTGGGATGGCGACGGCCAGATTTTTCGCCGCCGTATCCAGAGGGACAAAAAATGTACCGTAGTCGCGCAGATTCAGGTCCACCTGTCGCCTGGTGCGATCGCGGAAATTTTCTGCGGTCTCGATCCGCAGGCGCAGAGGCTCGATGGTGATGTGCAGCTGCTGGGTCCGCTCAAGCACCTCAAGCGTTTCGCGCAGCGGCACTTTGTGTTCGTCGGCGAGGGTCACGGTGCGTGCCCCGAGCGCGCTGACTTCAGCGCTGCGAGTCACCGGTTTTTCGATCCACCCCGAGAGGTCGTCGAGGACTTTGGCAAGCGGCTTTTGATGCCATTCAGCGCGGAATTTTTCAGTGCTGTAACCTGGTGGTTGGCCGACGACATCGACGGCCAAAAGTCTCTGACCGGGCAGGGATAAGAATAAAGCGGCAATGAGTGCGACGCGAAAGCAAACAGGCATGGACGGTACCTTTGCGGTTAGCTAGCGAGCTAATCCACGGCCGTCAGGGTTAATAGCACATTCGGTGGGCGGTTTCGCTTGATGCGCCGGACAGCGGTCGTGCCGCTGCGACCTACAATTTCGGCGGTTCGTCTTTTTCGACGGTGGTGTCGTAGGTCTTGCCCGGTTTCCCATGGGGAATTTTGCCCTGGGAGGCTTTGCCGAAGAGGGCCTTGTCGTCGGGTGTCATGGCCTTCATGCCGGGGAATGGGCTGCCCGAAAATCCTGGGGGCAGGCCACCGGGGATACCGCCGCCGAACATTTTCCCCATGCTGCGTTTGACCACCGAAGCCATCACCGCGGCGCCGAGTTTGCTGAACAATGACTGCACCGGTGGCAGCAGCAGAATGATGCCGGGGATGTCGCTGAGCAGGCCGGGCAGACCGATCAGGATCGCCCCGAGGACCCCGACCACATGGCCACCGGCAGTTCCCTTGAGCAGTCCGGGCATCACCCGCGCGACATGCCAGCGGCCGACTTTGTACCCGACCACCAACGACAACCCGATCCATGCCAGGACGAGGATGTAGCCGCCGCTGCCCACGTACCGTTCGAAGTGGTGATTGAGGAAACGGCTGACGCCGATGTAGGCGAAGACTTCAAGTCCGAGCCAGGCGATCAGAAGGAGCAATACCAGACAGCCGATACGACGGCCCATAAAATTCTCGCAGGCAGGGGGCGCTCAGCGTCCGGTCGTCTCGATTTTGTCCAGACCGATGCTGGCGCACCAGTCGACCAGGTCACCAACGCGACCGTAATCGGCCCCGGGATTGGTGATGATTTTGATGTAGACCCGTGAATTGCCGGTGGATCCACGGCGGTACTTGTCAGCGATCGCCTGCAACTCGGCCTGGACCTGATCATAGGCCATGACTTGGCCATCGAACTGGTAGCGGTTGGGGTCGGTGGTCACCGTCACGGTGTGTTCGGGCACCGGATCTCGTTTGCCCCAGCAGCCGGTCACGGTGACGACCATCACGACCATGACGACGAGCGCCGAAGCCCGGGCGAGCAGTTGGAGCCAGCCGCGCATCACCGCACCAGCACGGCAGGGCGGATCAGCTGCGCGCCCGAGGGGGTGGTGACGGTGATGGTCGGCCAATCAGGCGAGGCTTCGGTGATCACCGTGCGCTCCCAGCCGATCTTGGCCTCGCCTTCGATGATGAAGGTGTCTTCTGATTTGGTGCCCGTGATCGAAGGATTCCAGGCGACCGCCTGCCCAGGCTGGATCAGGCGTTTTTCGCCAGCGGTCGCGACGAAATCACGGCCGCTGTAGCCGGTGGGGCCGCCTTGGTGGTGCAGCTCCCATTCCTTGGCGAAGCCCTCTTTCTTGTACTGCGCCAGACCAGCGCTGAACGCTGCGCCATAACTCGTGCCGGGCACGGTGGCCTCCCAATAGGCGGCCTCGACTCGGCAGGTGGCCTCATGGCGTTTGGCGAGGTCTTTGGGCAGGGCCCCGAAATGCACGAAGCGGGTGAGGCTGGCGATCAAGCCATGGCGTTGACCGCAAATGACCAGCATCGCGTGATGTTTCAGCCGTTTGCTGGTGGGTGCCGGATGGCGGTAGCTGGCGATGCGTTCGTCAAAGGCCACCAGCAGGACGTGCGGTTGGATGCCACGCGAGAGCAGGTGCCGCGCCATCTCGGCCTCGGCGTGGTGTTCGCTGTCACCAGGATGGATCGCGTGGCAGACGGTCTCCATCACCAGCGTGCAATCGCGGCCAAGACTTTTGTAGCGGCGGATTTCGGCGTCTAACAACTGCGCCCGGCACGTTTGCTGGAAATCTCCAGGCAACGCTTTCAAACCGGTCATCGCCGGCATGTCGCTGGCCCACGTTTTGCATGCGGCTTTTGATCCGGACTTGCCGCCAGCGAGCTTGACCACGGCCTCGCTCAGTGGCGTGCTCCACGGAAAGACTTTCGGCGTGAACGCCGCGATCGGTTCCTCTTTGACGAACCGCGCCATCTCGATGTTGTTTGCCAGGAGATACGCCCCGCGCGCCGTCACCGCCAGCGCGCCGAAGGCTTCGTCGGTCTGACTCACGATGTGCGCGTCGCCGCCACCACTGAGCCAGGCCCAATTGGCTCGCGATCCCAAGACGATGCCGGCGAGCTTATGCTGTTTGAGGTAAGCGCGCACGCGGGCGAGCTTGATCGCGGTCTCGGTCATGATGGCGGTGGGCATTCTGCGAACGGCAAATGGTGAGTTGGAATAAATGCCAGCCGCTCAATGAGCTGGCTGATCGTCTTTGGGCTTGGCGTCGCGACTCGCGGTGCCTTCTGGGGCGGGGATCTTTTTCTCGATTTTCTCGACCTTCTCGTCGTCCCCGTCCTCCATGCCCTTCTTGAATTCCTTGATGCTGCCGCCCATGCCGCGCATCATTTTCGGCAGGCGGTTGCCGAACAGCAGCAGCATGATGATCAGAATGATGATCCATTCGGTGGTGCCGGGCATGCCGATGGCTTGGACGATCTGAGGGTGCATGTGGTGCCTTTGTTCGGGGCTCGACGGATGAGGACGCGGGCGGTCGAGACCGAATGGAAAACGTTAGAGCGCCGACCGATGAACGCAACGAGGCTGGCCGAAGATCGGCCAGCCTCGTTGCGCAGTTCGCCATTTTTTCCGGCTCAGACCGCGGCTGCGGCGGCCTTGGCTTTGGCAAAGGCCTCAGCGCGTTCATCGCGGCGCGTACGCTTGGCATCCATCCAGGGGAAACTGCGTATTTCAGCCCGCTTCTGGGCTTCAAGGCCGCCCATGATGATCCACGCGCGGCGTGGCACGCGACTGGGGTTGGGGCTGGTGAAATGCAGCGTCCGGCCGTCGTGGGCGGTGCAGCCGCCGGCGGGCAATGGGCATGCAATCTGACCCGACAGATCGATCTTGTCGTCGTCGATTTCAAGCCCGTGCACACGCGGGTCGTTGTTGCCCGACCGATGCTTGACGATGCCCCGGCGATGCGATCCGGGAATGAAGTGCATGCAGCCGTTGCCCTGATCGACGTCCTGCAACGGAATCCAGATGCTCATCGATTTATAACGGCGGCTGGCGTCCCAATACGCTTCATCCTGGTGCCATGGGGTCGACAGTGGCGAGCCCGCCGGCTTGAGAATCATGTGCGAGCCGATGCCGGCTGAAGGCGCGCCGAGCAGGTGCGTGAGCAGGCGTTCGGCGTTGCGCCAAGCCAGGGTTTCACGCAATTCAGGCACATAGTTGTCAGGCCCGAGGATCTGCGGGATGTTGGGTTTGTCGGGATCGCTGTCGTCACCGAACAGATCGAACTGATCGCCCGATTCGCGACCGACCCGACGGGCGAACAGATCATCATAGATCTCACGCAGGCGGATGGCCTCGGCCGCGGTTGTCAGCTGCGGGAGGGCGATGAAGCCGTCGCGATCGTAGGATTCCCGAGCGTCCGATGGAAACTCGACGTCATCAGATGAAGTGGATCTCATCGCGGCAGGGTTCAGCGTGGCAGTCATGTGATCGCTCCTCGTGGATGTTTTGTCGGGGGTTCCAGCGCGTTTGCGTCTGCGCGCGTAGGCCAGAGGATTCCGAACATGGCCCAGCGCGATGATTTCGGACCAGGCGCCTTGCTGGCTGCCGGTCTGTCCCATCTCGGATGGACCCGCCAACGGTCGGCCATGGAATCCGGCCTCGCCGCGCATGCTCACCCCGGCGCCTGGGAAATGTGCTGGCTGCGTCGAGGCCGGGTCGACTGGTGGGTCGATGATCAGGCCTTCACGGTGGCGTCCGGCCATTGCTACATCACTCGCCCGGACGAGATCCATGGTGCCGTCCAATCGGTGCTCGAACCCTGTGATCTCTTCTGGCTGGGGCTGGATCAAGGCGTGCTGCCCGAGATCGAATCCGCTCTGCTCGCAGCGCCGCGGGTGTTTCGCGGATCTGCTTTGCTGGCCGAACTGTGGGGCGATCTGCTGCGCCAGCATCGTCAACCGCAGGCGCCGTTGGCCCGGATGGCGGCCGAGGCTGCGCTCAGGCGATTGTTGGTCGAGATCGCCCGCTGCGCCCACGCATCGCCGCCCAGCCGGGTCCTGTCGGGGGAGATCGCCAGCGCCCAAGCATTTGCCCAGGAGCACCTCGCTGACGAGCCGGCCGTCGCCGCCCTGGCGCGCGCCG
>JANYGY010000165.1 GCA_025362255.1 Planctomycetales bacterium | reverse complement strand
GGCAGTTTCAAGTCGGTGACCAACGCATCGGGATGGCGCATCGCGGCTTTGGCGCGCGCCTCGGCCAGGGTCGCGGCGCCATCGACGGTGATTCCCGGGGTCGCCAGCCCACGGGTCAGGGCCGAGCGAATCGCATGTTCGTCTTCAACCAGCAGCACGTGCATCGTGTCGATGATGGCGTTGCCCGCGCCTAGGCGAAGGGGTTTCGCGGCCATTTTCGGCTTCCTCCGCTTTCCTCCGCTTTCCTCCGCTTACCTGTTGGAGCGCCGCTTGTCGCACGCGGTGGTCGGGTAGTTTTCTCGCCATGTCTCTGACGGTCCGCTTTTTCTTCGGCTCTCGAACTAGCATCTGACGTGCCCCACCGGGTGTCGGCATCGGTGCCGTCGACTCGGTTTGGCGGCAGGTCATGTCCGCTTCCCACTCCTTTTTCCCTATAGTCCACGAGTACCTTCATGCCCGCTTTTGTCCTGCCCGATGGCAAAGTCCTGGAATTCGAACAGCCGGTTTCCGGACGCGCGATTGCCGAACGCATCGGCCCCGGCTTGGCCAAGAAAGCGATCGCGATCAAGGTCGGCGACGAAATCCGCGATCTTGAGCGGGTGATCACTGATCACGCGAAGATCTCGATCATCACGGCAACTAACGACAATCCCGACGCGTTGATGGTGCTGCGCCACAGCTGCGCGCACGTGCTGGCCGAGGCGTTGTGCGCGTTGTTTCCCAAGACCCGTCTGGCCTACGGGCCTGCGATCGACGACGGCTTCTTCTACGACATGGCGATCTTCGATGACGCGGGCGAGCCGCGGACCTTGACCGATGCCGACTTCGCGGCGATCGAGCTGAAGATGCGCGCGATCGTGAAGGACAACCAGCCGTTCACGCGTTGCGACTACTCGCCTGAGGTCGGCCTCGAGCGCACCGCCAACGACAAATACAAACTCAACAATGCCGAACGCGCCCTGGCCAAGGGCGCCCAGACGTTGTCATTCTATTCCACCGGCGGCCACAATGGCGCTTTCGAGGATCTGTGCGCCGGGCCGCATGTGCCGTCGACGGGCTGGCTCGGGGCGTTCAAGGTGATGTCGGTGGCCGGCGCCTATTGGCATGGCGATCAGACCAGCGACCGCCTGACCCGGGTGTATGGGACCTGTTTCGCCGACGAAAAAGGTCTCAAGGCGCACCTCAACCGACTCGAAGAAGCCAAGAAGCGCGACCACCGCAAACTCGGCAAGGAGATGGATCTCTTCCACGTCGATGAAGAAAATCCCGGTCAGGTCTTCTGGCATCCCAAGGGCTGGTCGATCTATCGCGCGCTCGAGGACTATATCCGGGCCAAGATCCGGGTCCGCGGTTACGTCGAAGTGCGCACGCCGTCGATCATGCCGAAAAGTCTGTGGGAGCGCTCGGGCCACTGGGCCAAATACCGCGACAACATGTTCACGACTTCGAGCGAAGAACGCGAGTTCGCGCTCAAGCCGATGAATTGCCCGGGCCACATCGAGATCTTCAAGCAAGGTCTGAAGAGTTATCGCGAACTGCCGTTGCGCCTGGCCGAGTTCGGCGCCTGCACGCGCAACGAGCTGTCGGGCGCGTTGCATGGGATCATGCGGGTGCGCGGGTTCGTCCAGGACGATGCGCATATCTTCTGCACCGAGGCCCAGATCCCTGGCGAAGTCGCGGAGTTCTGCCGCCTGCTCAAAGAGGTCTACGCCGATTTCGGATTCGGTGACGACAAGATCATCGTCAAGTTCTCGACCCGCCCGCAGACCCGCGTGGGCAGTGATGAGACCTGGGATCGCGCCGAAGCCGGACTCGCCAACGCCTGTCGCCAAGCCGGGCTGGCTTACACGATCGCCCCGGGTGAAGGCGCTTTCTACGGGCCGAAACTCGAATTCACCCTGGTCGACGCTCTCGCCCGCCATTGGCAGTGCGGCACCATCCAAGTTGATTACCAGATGCCGTGCGCCGAACGCCTGGATGCGACCTTCGTTGGTGAAGACGGCCAGAAGCACCACCCGGTGATGCTCCATCGCGCGATCCTCGGTTCGCTCGAACGCTTCGTCGGCATCCTCATCGAACACTTCGCCGGTAAATTTCCGCTGTGGCTGTCGCCTGAACAGATCCGCGTGCTGCCGATCACCGACGATCACTTGGCCTACGCTCAGCAGATCACCAAACAGCTGGTCGCCGCCGGCCTGCGCTGCACCGTCGATGAAAAACCCGAAAAGCTCGGCGCCAAGATCCGCGACGCGCGCAACGCCCGGGCGAGCTACTTCGCCGTCGTCGGCGGCCAGGAAGTGACCGACGGCACCGTCGCCCTGCAAACCCAGGCCGGCGTCAAAGTCGGCACCCTGACCATCGACGCCCTGATCGCCAAGCTGAACGCCGAGATCTCGGCAATGACCCTGCCCGCGGCTGAAACTCCCGCCTGACCGGGCCTGAAAGAACAGGAGTTCGCAGAGGTAAGGAGGAAGGCAGGAGGCGACAGGGAGGCTTTCCTCTGCCTTTCTCCTGCTCCCTCCTCCTCTCTGCGCTCTCCTGTTCTGCGCCCTCCTGTTCTGCGGGTTCCGTGGATCGCAAGAGCGCACGTGCGCGAAATTGATAAAGCCTTTCTCCTGCTCCCTCCTCATCTCTGCGCTCTCCTGTTCTGCGGATTCCGTCATTTGAGGTTTTGAAAGCAGACCGACCGCGGATCATCCAGGCATGGATCTTCGCGGCCTTTCAATGCCTCTGGCTACCTATCAGCAACGGCGGGTGGTCGCGCTGGCGATGACTGAGCAGGCGATGTTCGGCGCGGTGCCGTTGTTGTTCATCGGCTGCGATGAGCTGGTGCTGCGCCGGGATCGGCAGGATCCGTGGTTCGAATATTACAGTGGCTGTGGCGAGCCCGAGGCGGCGCTGCTGCTGGAGCCGACTGCCGGGGCGACGCTGTTTCTCGAAAGCGGCGATCCGACGCGGATCATCTGGGATGGTCCACGATTGGGGCCAGGAGAAGCCGCGCGCGCCGCCCATGGCGTCGAATCGACGGCCGAGATGAAGACCTTGGAAGAGCGGGTGGTCGCGGCGGCACGTGTAGCTGGCGGGCGGATCGGCATGTGTACCCGCACCCGTGAGCCGGGGTTCCAAGCGCAGGCGACCGCGCAGTGGCGCGCACGCCTGGCGGCGCACGGCGTCATGATCTGCCACGTCGAGCCGACCCTGATTTTGCAGCGGATGATCAAAGACGCCGACGAGATCGCCTGGCATCGCGAGGCGGTCCGCATCACCCGTGATGGGCTGCGCGCGGTGCTGCCGCAGATCCCGAAGTTGCGCCTCGAATCCGAAGTCGCCTCGCTGCTGACCATGCATTATCGCAAGCACGCTTATGGCCCGTTGGCGTTTCCGCCGATCGTCGGTTCGGCGGTGCACGGCGCGACGCTGCATTACCCGCACAACGATCGCCCGCTGTCTCCGCGGCGTCCGCTGTTGATCGACAGCGGCGCGACCGCCGGCGGCTACTGCGCCGATGTCACGCGCACGGTGCCGGCGCATGGTCGCTTCGACGACAAGCGGTTTCGCGAAGTCTATGAACTGGTGCTGCACGCGAACCAGCTCGCCAGCGCCAAGCTGCGCCCGGGCATGACCCATCGCGAATGGACCGACCTCGGCTGGGAGCCGATCGTCAAAGCCGGGTTCACCCGCCATCACGGTCTCGGGCATCACCTGGGCATCGATGTCCACGACCCTGCGGATTACGATGTGCGCTTCGCCCCCGGCATGCTGATCACCAACGAGCCGGGCATCTATCTGCCCGACGAAGGCTTCGGCATCCGCATCGAAGACGATCTGCTGATCACCGCCACCGGTTGCGAAGTCCTGACTCGCGAGATTCCGAAAACCGTCGCCGGCATCGAGTCGGCCATGCGCGGCTGACCTCGCGCGCCTGGGATGTTCAGGTCGCCAGCGTGCGCGTCAGGCGCAGGCTGTTGCCGACCACCGCCAATGACGACAGCACCATCGCCCCCGCGGCGAATCCTGGGTCGATGTGGCCGAACGCGGCGAATGGCAGAGCGATGAGATTGTAGCCAGCGGCCAGGATCAGATTGCCGATGATCACCCGGCGGGTGCGGCGGGCGAGGTTCAGCAGGCGTGGCACGCCGTGCAGATCGCCGGTGGGCAGCAGCACATCGCCAGCCGCAGCGGCGATGTCGCTGGTATGGCCGACCGTGATCCCGAGATCGGCGGCGGCCAGCACCGGCGCATCGTTGAGGCCGTCGCCGACAAAGGCGACGCGTTGGTGTTCGCCCTGGATGCGGGTGATTTGCGCTAGTTTCATCGCCGGGGTGCACTGAGCCACGATCTCATCGACGCCGAGGCGGGTGCCGGCGGCAGAGGCCGCAGCGGCGCGATCGCCGGTGATCAGCAACACCCGATAGTGCGTAGAAAGGAGCGCGACGACCGCGGCGGCTTCATCGCGATCAGCGTCGCGCAACACGATCGCGCCAAGCGCGACGCCGTGGTGGGCGACATGCACGACGCTGCCGCTGCTGAGAGCATCTATCCCTAAGGGTTCGACGCCGTGTTCGCGCAGCCACTCGGCGGTGCCGACCAGGGCCTGGCCGTCGCTGAGGTCAGCCGCCGCTCCGGCCCCAGCGCGCTGGGTGTAGCGTTGCGGCTGTTGAACGATGCCGCGCGATGGCGCGAGGGCGCGTTCGAGATGGGCACAGCGGATCGCCAGCGCCAACGGATGATCACTGCCCTGCTCGACTACCGCCGCGACCGCGAGAACCCGGGCGGCATCGTCCTTCAGGTCTGGGGCGCACAGGATGCGCTCGACGATGAACGCGCCGGTGGTCAAGGTCCCAGTCTTGTCGAAGGCCACCGCGGTGATGCGCGCGGCGGCTTCGAAGGCGCGCGGTGTCAGCACGAAGATGCCCGACCGCGCCGCCGCACCGCTGGCCGCGACTAGCGCGGTGGGCGTCGCCAACCCCAGGGCACACGGGCAGGCGATCACCAAAACCGCCGCCGCCGCCAGCACTCCCGCTCCTGGCTGACCGGTCTGCCACCACCACGCGGCCCAGGTGACGAGCGCGAGCAACAGTACCACGGGCACGAATACCGAGGCGATCCCGTCGACCAGACGCTGCACCGTGGGCTTGCCCGCGGCTGCCGCCTGGACCAACGCCGCCAATCGCGCGAGGGTCGTCTCAGCGCCGATCCGGGTCGCGGTGATCACCGCCGTGCCGTCGACCACCAAGGTCCCGCTGGAAACCGTATCGCCGATCGCTTTGGCCACCGGCAAGGCCTCGCCGGTGAGCATCGCTTCGTCGAGGCTGACGGTGCCCTCGGACACTGTGCCATCGACCGGCACCACGCTGCCGACCCGCACGCGCACGCGATCGCCGACCACCACCGAGGCCAACGGCACCGCGCGCTCGTCGCCCGTTGCCGACACCAGCGCCGCGGAATCGGGAGCGCGGTGCGCCAGCTGCTCGACCGCGGCGGCAGTGGCCCGGCGTGCCCGAGCTTCGATCAGGCGGCCGACCAAGGTTAACGCGATCGTCACCGCCGCGGCGTGCGCTTCGCCGGCGAGCAACGCGGCCAGGCTGCCAAACACGATCAGCGTATCCATCGTCGCCCGCCGTTGCCGCGCCGCGCTGGCCGCAGCGCGCACCAGTACCCAACCCGGCATCAACAAAGCGATGGCGGCACCGGCAGTGGCCAGGCCATGACCCAATTCATGCGCCAAAAAAAGAGGAAACCCGAACGTCGCTGCCGCCAATCCCACCGCGAGCGCGGCGGGCCACCACGGTGCGCGCACCACCGGCGCGCCGTCAGCCTGCGCGGTGAAGCCGCTAGCCTGCAAGCGCGTCAACAGGCCTGCGAGATCAGGCCCGCCCTGGTCGACCACGAACACCGCCCGTCGGGTGGTCAACTCGACGCGCACGTCGCTGACTCCGGGGACATCAGTAAAAGCGTCCTTCAACCGCCGCACGCACGATGCGCACTGCAGACCGTCCGTGATGCGAACCGGGATATCCATGATGGCCAAGAATAGCAGCGGGGCGGCTCCTGCCACGACGGCTGTGGGGGAAACAGGTGTCAGCGACAGCGAAGCAACCGCAAAAGCCCCGGCAAAACCACCAGCGCGAGGGGCAGCTGCATCAGCAGGCCGCCGATGATCGCGATCGCCAATGGGCGCAGCAGCTCGCTGCCTTCACCCCATCCCGCAGCCAAGGGCAGCAGCGCCAGCACGGCGGCGATAACCGTCATCAAGATCGGCCGTCCGCGTTCGCGGATGGCGTGGTCGAGGCGCGCGATCGGATCGCTGTCGGCCGCCTGGGTCGACCATGAGGACACCAGCAGCACGCCGACTTCGGTGGCAATGCCGACGACCATCGTCAGGCCCATCAGCGAGGCCAGATTCAGCTCGACGCCGGTGATCCGCAACGCCACCGCGACCCCGCTGAGCGACAGCGCGGTGGTCGCCAGGATCGCCAGCGCAACGCGCAGGCGTTCGTACAGGAAGACCAGCAGCAGGAGCAGCAGCAGCGTGCCGGCGCCGAGGACGACGAGCAGATCGCTGAAGGCCTGCCGTTGCTGCGCGTACAAACCGCCGAATCGCCAAGTGACCCCGGCGGGGATGCTGCCCGGACGCTCAAGCACCTGACGCAGATCGTCGATCACCGAACCGAGGTCGCGGCCGCTGATGCGCGCGGTCACCGCCACCGAGCGGCGCAGATCCTGATGGACGATCTGCGGCTGTCCGGCTTCGGCGACCAGCGAGGCCACTCGCGCCAACGGCACGCTGTGGCCAGCGGGCGCGCGCAACGGCAGCTCCAGCAGCCGTTGCGGATCCGCGCGCATCGCCGCGGGCACCCACACTCGCACCTTTTCAATCTGGCTGCCGCGCACCACGCCGCCGGCGACGGTGCCGCTGAGGGCGGTTTCAATCTGCTGCGCGATCATTCCGCGATCCAGGCCTTCGCGCGCTGCGGCGATCTGATCGATCTGTACATGCAGTGCATCGCCGGCGAATTGCAGGCCGTCTTTGATGTCGACGACATCGGGAATGGCGGCGCAGGCGGCGGCCACGGTGGTCGCCGTCGACGCCAGCAGCGCCGGATCCTCGGCCGAGAGGATGACCTCGATCGGATGCGGATTCGCCACCAGATCGCCGATCAGATCCTCCATCAATTGCGCCATCTCGACCTCGAGGCCAGGGACGCTGCGCTCGGCTTGTTCGCGGATGTCGTCCATGATCGCGTCGCAATCACGATGGCGATCGTGACGCAGGCGGATGAAGATATCGCCTTCGTTGGCTTCGGTGACTCCGCCGCCCAGCTGCAGTCCGGTGCGCCGGGCATAGGTGCGGACCTCGGGCGTGGCGTGCAGGATGGTTTCGATCTGCCGCACCAGGCGTTCGGTTTCGCTCAACGCGGTGCCCGGCTTGGCGCGGTAATCGAGGATGAATCCGCCTTCGTCCATCGCCGGCATGAATCCGCTGCCCAGGCCGTTGAAGGCCCACCACCCCACGCTCGCCACCGGGATGATCACCAGCACCACCAGCCACGGACGACGCAGGAACGGCCGCACGCCGCGGATCACCAGGCTCGGTCGCTCGGGTGCATCTTCGTGATGCGGCGGGAGCTGCTTGCCCAGGCCAGCCACCGCGACCAGTGCCGGAATTACCAGCAAGCTGATCGCGAATGAAGCGATCAGGCCGATGGTCATGGTCAGCGCCAGGGCGGTGAAGAATGCGC
>JANYGY010000163.1 GCA_025362255.1 Planctomycetales bacterium | reverse complement strand
CCCGGCGCAACAGCCGGCGCCAGGATCTCGACGATTATCTCACTGCCCGGGCCTCGATCGGCACCGGCGTGTCGGTCGCGACGCTGGTCGCGACGCTCGCGGGCCCGTGGATTCTCGCCAGCCCGCCGCAGATCGCCTTTTATTTTGGCGCCGCGGGCGTCGTCGGATACTGCGTTGGCCAAGCGTTGCCGATGTTCGTCTATCCGCTGGTCGGCAATCGCGTGCGTCGTGAATATCCGCGCGCGTCGACTCTGTCCGACGCCGTTGGCACGCGCTACGGCGCTTTGGTGCGCGCCTTGGTGTCGCTAGTCGGAATGTTCTACATGGGCGTCTATCTCTCGGTCGAGTTGACCACGATCGCGCAGAATCTGCAGGTGGTCGCCCACTGGGATCTGCTCGCCGGAGCGATCCTGGTGGCGGTGTGCACCATCGCGTATGCGGCGTGGGGTGGCGTGCGCACGGCGATCTTCGCCGACCGCATCCAGGTCGGTCTGATCGTAGTGCTACTCGCCGTGATCACTGTCCTGGTGTGGCAGGGGTTGGCCGGAAAACCGCTCGCAGGAGTCCGGGCGGCGCAACCGGAGCTCCTCGAATTTTCCTCCGCCGGCTGGGAAATGGCCGGCTGCCTGATCATCGGGATCGTCGCCTCTAACCTCTTCGACAACAGTTTCTGGGCGCGCATCTTTGCCTGTCGCAATGAAGCCGTTGTCCGCCGGTCGTTCACCCTCGCCGGCATGTCGATCGGCGTGCTGCTGATTCCGGCGTCGCTGTTCGGCTGGTGGGCGATTGGCAACGCCAACGTCGACAACACCAATGTGCTGCCGTTCGCGCTGGTGCAGAAGGTCTGCGCGCCGTGGGCCGCGATCGCGATCCTGATTCTCGCGCTGATTCTCGCGATGAGCACACTCAGCGCGTTGTTCAACGGCATCGTCGGCGTGCTGATCGCTGATGCCCGCGCGCTGGGCGCTGCCGGCGATGCGCGCACCTTGCGCTGGGCACGCATCGCGACCGCGCTGCTCGCAGTGCCGGCCGTGTGGATCGCCAGCTGGGGGCGCGATGCGACCTATCTGTTCTTCGTCGCCAACCTGGTGTGCGCGGCGCTGGTGGTGCCGGTGTTTCTTGGCCTGTGGGCCAAACGATTGAGCGGCGGCTTAGTCTTCACCGCGTTCGTCCTGGCGTTGATTCCCGGCGTGCTGTGGTTTCCCGGTGACATCGTCGGCACTCCGTGGCTGGATATTCCGCACTTCACCGGGTTGGGTCCGATGTTCGGCCAGCGATTGATCACCAGCCTGCTGCTGGCGTTGGGCGTCTCCTCGGCCATCGCGATCACCGGGGCGGTGGTTGGCCGGCAGCACCAAGAGAACTAAAAAAGACGTCGAGCGCTGGGCTTTTCACCTGCGTCGCTACGGTTCCCGGCATGCGCCGACTGCTGGTCAATTTCGCTCGTATCGGTGATCTGGTGATGCTCACCCCGGCCCTGCGGCGCTTGGGCCAAGACGCTGAATTGCATCTGCTGTGCCGCCCATGGGGGTTTGATCTGCTGGCCGAGCAGGGCCTCACCGCCGGCATCCATGTGCTGCCGCATCCGAACCACGGCGCCTTCAGCGAGTGGTTGCGGGGCCGGCCCCGGACGCGCCTGGGCGAACACTTGGCGCGCCTCCAATTCGATGAGGTGGTGTGCTTCGGCGATGAACGACCGGTGATCGCCCAGTGGCTTGATCAGCATCTGCCCGGAGTGCCGCGGCGGATATTGCAGTCTGATGTCCCCGGTTATGTCCCGGACGGCATCGGTCAGGCGCTGGCCCAGGCGGGCTTCCCCGGTGATTACCGGGCGATTCCGCAATTGACGGTAAGCACCGCCGCGCGCGCCGCGGCCGCGCTGCGCATGAGCGCCCTCGGTCAGCGGGTGGTGCTGATCCAGGCAGGTTCATCGTCGACCCACAAGTTGATCCGCACCAAACCCAATTTGCGCAGTCTGGCCCCCGCGCAGTGGGCCCAGCTGATTACCCAGCTGCTCGCCAGCGACGAGGCCGATGCCGTGGTGCTGCTCGGCAGTCCGCTGGAAAAACGCGACGCCGAGGGCATCGCGGCATTGGTGCCGCCCGCCCAACGCGCGCGGGTCGCGGTGTGGGCGGGCGCGGCGCCGATCCGCGAGCAACCAGCGTTGGCCGCGTGCGCGCATGCGCTGATCAGTGTCGACACCGGACCCGCGCACATCGCCGCCGCGGTCGGCTGTCCGCTGTTGATGATCTTCGGCCCCTCGATTCCGGATCGCTGGTGTCCACGTGGTGACGGCCCGCTTGAACGGGTGATCGGCGAGGCCCCATGCGGTCCGTGCCAGGACACGCCGCGCATGCCCGCCTGCCGGGCCAACATCTGCCTCACGCGCTTGCCGCAGACCACGCTCCTCGCCGGATGGCAGCGGCTTATGCGACAAAAAGAGCGACAAAAAGAGCAACTAAAAAAGCAGAGCGTCTGATGTCTAACCCGACTCCGGCCACCGCGCTGCGCTATCACGAAGCGACCAAGTACGCGCCCGCGACGATCGGCAATCATCCGCCGCTCGACTGGGCCGCGCAGCCAGCGTCCTTCAAGGATTACGCCACCGAATCGCCGGTGCGCTTGGCAGCGTTTCTTCCGCACGATCCGAATCCTTTCACGGGGGATCAGCCGGGAGCCTTGGCCGCGGCTCCGGCCGGGTTGTCGCTCGCGGGGCTGTCGCGCTTGATCTACGCCGCCTACGGCATCACCGGCCTGATTCCGCAAGAGGCCCGACCGACGTACCTGCGGGCGGCGCCGTCTGCCGGCGGATTGTATCCCGCTGAGCTGTACGTCGTGGTTCGCGACTCTTCCGACCTTTTCCCCGATCTTTTTCCGGACCTCGCCCCCGGGCTGTACGGATATCATCCGCTCCAACACGCGCTGGTGCCGCTGTGGGAGGACGCCGGCGCGCACCAGGCGCTGGTCCAGGCGTGCTACGGCAATGCCCAGGTCGCCGCGGCGCCGGTGGTGCTGGTGGTCAGCGGGGTGTTCGAGCGCAGTCGCTGGCGCTATCAGCAGCGCGCCTATCGCCGCATCCTGCTCGATAGCGGCCATCTCATCGCCAACGCCTTGCTGGTCGGCCCCGAACTCGATCTGCGCATCGGTCTGACCGCGGCTTTTTGCGACGATCGGCTCAACGAGCTGCTGCGCTGCGACGCGCTCGACGAAGGCGCCCTCGCGGTGCTGCCGGTGCTTGCTCCGGGAATCGCCGAGCGTCCGGCGTGGGCGGCCTTGCCGTCGACAGCAGTCCCCGCCGAGACCGGCGACACCCTCGCGGCGCTGCACGAGGCTTCGCGGTGCGCGATCGAGCGGCCCCGCTTGCCGGCGCAGGGGGACGAGTCCGCCGTCGCGCTGCACGCGCAACACGGGTGGTCGACAAGCATCTCGCTCCTCGGTGATGGCCTGGCGCCGAATCCGCTGGCGGGCCGGGTGTTCACCGGCATCTGCGATCGTCGCTCGACCCGCGGTTTCAGCGACGCGACGATCTCGGCCGAGCAACTCGCCCGGATCCTGGCGGCGGCCTATCTACCCGAAGAAGTCCGTCTGCATGCCCAACCGACCTTGGTCCCGGATCTGCTGATGACCTTCGTCGCCATCGTCGGCGTCGATGGCCTGGCTGACGGGGTCTATTACCTCGCGCCACAGGGCCTCGAGCTGCGCTTGGTGCGCGCGGATGTCTCCCGCCAAGCGCTTGGTTTCCTGTGCCTCGGGCAAGAGCTCGGCTCAGCCGCCGCCGCCGTGATCTTCCATGCTGCCGATCTGTCGGCGGCGGTGCGGCGCTATGGCGACCGGGTCTATCGGTATCTCCACCTCGATGCGGGTATGCTCGGCGAACGCCTGTCCCTGGCGGCTCTCGCCGAAGGCCTCGGCGCCAGCGGCATCGGCGGTTTCTTCGACGACCACATCACCGAATTGCTCGGCATCCCGCGCGAACAGGCGGTGGTGTACGTGACAACTCTGGGAGTTCCGGCGTAGGTCGGAAGGAAACGTCGAAGCCAAAATGCCATCGTCACCCACGAGAAAATCCGCGCCATGAAATGCTATAGCTGGAACATCAACGGCATCCGTTCGGTCGCCAAAAAAAATCTCCTGCCGTGGACGACCCTGCCCGGGGCCGAGGTCATCTGCCTTCAGGAAACCAAGGCGCAAGAGCATCAAATTCCAGAATTGGCGAAACCCGATGGCTGGCACAGCGCTTGGCATTCGGCGGAAAAACCCGGCTATTCCTCGGTCGCGATCCTCACCCGCGATCGCCCTGACGAGATCATCGTCGGCCTTGGCGATCCCGAGTATGACCGCGAAGGGCGGGTGTTGGCAGTGCGGTTTGGGACCTTGGTGATCGTCAGCGCGTATTTCCCCAATTCACAGGAACTCGGCAAACGGCTCGGTTACAAACTCGGCTTTTGCGCCCGCCTTGAGGTCTACCTCGCAGAGCTGCGTGCCGCTGGTCGGCAGGTGCTGCTGGTGGGCGATTACAACATCGCGCATCAACCGATCGACTTGGCGCGGCCAAAAGAAAATGAGAAGAACGCCGGCTATCTGCCAGATGAGCGCGCGTGGATGGCGCGTTTTCTCGCTCTTGGCCACCGTGATGTTTTCCGCGAACGCAATCCGACCGCCACCGGTGCCTACACGTGGTGGACCAACTGGGGCGGCGCGCGGGCGCGCAACATCGGTTGGCGGATCGACTACGCGACGGTCACTCCCGATCTCGTGGATCGGGTTGCCGACACCCAGATCCATCCGCAGATCCTCGGCAGCGATCACTGCCCGGTGTCGATCGACCTCACGTGATCTGCATCGATTCTGCATGAAGTCCGAGGCTCGATCGGCAGACTGATCTCTGTGGATCGCATCCCTTGCCGTCCGCCAGGTGCCCATTCGCGCTGCGGGGAGAAATTCCCGGTAATGCCGCGCGGTGCAGCACTGCGGCCCCTGGCCTCGCGAATTGTTTGATGGGCAGATGACCGACACTCATCTCTTGGAGCTCGCCATGACCATCGCCGTCGACCCCTCCCAACTCCTGCAGTACCTAGAGGTCAAACTCGCTGCCAATGGATACGAAGGGGCGTTGACCAAAGGGAGTTTTCTGCCGGTGGTCCGCGATCTAATTGAAAGTTATCGCGAACGCTCGCGGCTGCTCGAAGGCTATCTGTGTCCGCCGGATCGGCGCATCCAGGATTTTCTCGACGCTCATTTTGCCGACGTCGCTGCCGAAGCCGGCATTCCGCGCCTGCCTGAACAATCCTTCATGTTGGATCATCTCGGCCTGGCGCGGCTGGTCAGCCTGCCCGCCGAATCGGACGAGTACCACACCGATCTGCTGCAGTCTTTTCGTGTCGCCCAGGGCGTATTGCACAATCCGAAATCTGATCGCCGGACCACGGTCGGCACGTTTCATATCGCCGAAGGCGGCCTGCCGATTCCCGGCGACAAGCGCGCGGTGCCCAAGGTCGTCTTTGCGCGGCTGTTTGCCGCCGCCGTGAATCCGCCGGCGGATTCGACGGCTTTGCCCTATACCGCCAAGCGCGCGCAACCGGCGCACGGCTTGGTCTCGCTGCTGATCCGCCCGACGGTGCGCCCGGCGGTTCCGGCCAGCGATCCGCTGCTCGCGACGCCTCGTCAGTCGATGGAGATCCGGTTGTTCGCCCCCGGCGCTTTGGTGTCGAATCTCGATTTCGTCGAATCCATTTTCGGCAATGCCGGCAATCCGCATCTGCCGGAAAGCGATGCGGCTTTGGATGTCGAACACTGGACCGGCCACAGCGGCTGCATGATCCTCGCCCCGCATCTGACAGCGTTGACCAAGAAGGAACTCGGCCTGCCGCCGCGCAGTACCGCGACCGAGCGCCAGCAGCGCGACCGCATGTGCTACGATCGCGACGACGAGTGCTATAACGACGGAGTGGCCTTCAAGATCACCTGCCGCACGGCGCAAGGAGTGATGGTCACGCTGATCGCCGACAACTATTTCGGCTACTGCAAAAAAGAGGTGAAGACCCAGATCAGCTACGCGGCGAATCTCTACGGCGCCGCCGAAGAAGAGCACGCCGGCGGCGCCCTGGCCTTTCCCAGCTATTCGCTCGGCGAAGAATTCCGCGCCGAGTCGAGCACCTCACGCAACGGCGCGACCTGGGCTGACGTGGTGCGCGACTACGCGGCCTTGATGACGGTGCAGCCCGAAGGCTACGGGATCGACCTTGTCCATCCCACGATCATCTTCGTCCCCGATGATGTGCGGATTTCGTTGCGCGAGCAGCGCGTGGCGTGGACCCAGACGCTCGACGGGGCCGCGGTCGAGCGCCACATCCGCTTGCGCGTCGGCTACAGCTACGTGCTGCCGTCGGGCTTTAAGGTCCGCCTTGAGCGGCATCCCGGCGGCGCGAGCTGGCGGCTCGTCGGCACCGAATCCGAAGGGACATTCTGCCACAAGCCGTGCACGGTATCCGGTGGCGGAAAGTCCGAGATTTCTAAATCGATCGGCGACGTGATCCATTATGGTCCGTTGTACGTCAACGATCTGACCGCCGATCTGGATCAGGTCGCGGTACTGCTTGAGCGCGATTTCAGCGATCGTTTCAAGCCGGAATTCCGCCCCGATTACGCCGCGCGCACCGACCGCCGATCACGCGCGATCCTTTCCGCCGACCGCAGTCTCGGCAGCGTGATCAAATTGTTCACGCCCAGTCCGACCGAATTCATGCCGGCTTACAACGCCTGGCTGCGCACGGTGCCGACGCGCATCCTGACCTTGCTCTTCGTGATCAAACGCTTTGCCCAGCCAGCGTGGGGCGAAGGCGGTTGGCGTAGCCATTTCACCGTCGACATCGTCAACGGCAGCCCGGGCCATCAGCTCAAATTCGACGATCGACCGCTGCTGGCCAGCTATCTGCGCATCGGGCTGGATGACGATGGCGCGTGGCGGACCTATAAATTACGTCAGGATTTCATCGCCGCCGACAAGGTGCAGATGGAAGATGACATCTCGGCGTCGACCGTGGTGCCTGCCGCCCAGCTCGGCCGGCTCAGCGCGCAGGCAGCGGCATTTCCCAGCGTCAAGCTGATCGACAATTGCGAGCAGCGATTGTTTCAACGCCCCGATGACGCGATCCATCGCGGACAGGATCAGCAGGCCGAAGCGGACCTCGCCGGAGCGGTCGCCCCCAGCGTGTTCATCTCCAACTTCGCGCCGTTGACGCCGGCCGACGCGCGCGAGCTGGTCGATGATGCGATCGGCTTCGCGCGCTGGACGGCGCCGATGCGCGCGTGCATCGAAGCCGCCGCCGGGGCGCCCGCGGGCAGCTTCGTGGTGTCCTCGGCCCATCCGCGGATTGTTGACGGCAAGCCGACCAAGAATCCCCGATACTTGCAAGAGCGGCCGGATCTGATCGACGCCCGCGGGACTTACCTCGCGCATCTCGGCGCGCGATTGCTGCGCCGGGTGCCGATGTCCGAACCGGTGGTCTTCGCGGTCGATGCGGTGCTGCCGGGGCGGCGCAACAATCCGCCCGAGGCCAAATCCGGGGTGCGGCCGCTCGCGGTGCACGGGCCGATCCATTATCTGGAATTGCCGGAACTGTTCATGGAATTCGCCAGTTCCCTGACCGGGAAATCGCCCTCGACCACTGGCGCGGGCAGCGAAGGCGCGCTGACCAAGGGACCATTCAACGCGCTCACCGCGTTCGCCGACCTCGACAATGCCTTGCTGTCGATGGTGCTCTGCGGCTACGACGGATTCACCACCTCGGCGGGCTGCATCGGCCCGCACATCCGCGTTGATCACGACATCAGCCTGCTGATCCCCGAGATCTGGGCGCGCATCCCTGGGCATCAGCGCAGCGCCAAGTTCCTCATCGCCGAAGGGCACCTCGAAGCCCTCGCTGATTTCACCCATGACGGAAAATTGGTGCTGGCCAGTCGGCTCGGCTACCGCATCACCCCGCGCTTCGTGCACACCTTCTTCGGCAAGGTCTTCGACAATCCGGCAACCGTTTTCGATGAAGCGATGCTGCGCCCAGAGACCCAGGATCTGGCGGTCTTCGTCGACGGCGTGCACAACATCTGCGAGGCGCAACAGCAGTGCGCCCAGCAGTATCTCGACCACGGCGCGGCCCGCGAAGCCAGCCCTCCGCTGCTCGCCCTCCTCGACATCATGGCCACCGGCTCCCATCGCGGACTAACGGTCAGCTCGCCCGAATTTCGCAGCATGTTCGCCCGCGAGGCCGTGATCAACGCGCCGTGGTACCGCGCCCGTCTCGAACGGAAACAGACCCACGACATCGCCCTCTGGAAACGTCACGTCACGACCCTCGAGCTGTACATCGCGCGCGGCAGCCACGCGGTCGTGGTCGATCGCCTGGCCATCCGCGACCGCCTGAGCTACGCCCAACGGCAACTCACCCGCGCCCAATCCTCCGCCTATCTCGATCAGGTGCGGGGCACCATCGGACTCGCACCGGTGGCGGCATTGCCCGAGGTGTGAGGCCAACCCATAACCAGTTGTAACCTCGTTATAACCCCAATACTCCATCCATACCCCCGGAGTCGCGATCATGATCAAATCCCTCTCTAAAGTCGGCAACAGCCAAGCCCTGATCTTGGACAAGACTCTGCTTGAACTCATCGGGGTCGGTGAACGCGGCGAGGTCGAGTTGCAGGTCCAAGGCGACACACTGCTAATCCGCCCGGCTCATGGCGCGGCGCGGCGCAAGGAATTGACCCGCATCGGCACTGAAGTGATGGATCGCTTCAATGATGCCTTTGTTCGCTTGGCTAATCCGTGATGGCGAAGGTTCGAGAATCTCCACTTCCTTATGACGGCCAAGGCGAACCCGAGGCGCGTTATCTCTCGGTTGAAGATGTGATCGCCCTGCATCACGACCTCATTGCTCGTTTCGGAGGTGACCCCGGAGTCCTCAACATTGGCGCCTTAGAGGCCGCCGTGGCCCAGCCACGAATGACCGCTTTTGGCGTACTCATCCACCCGACCCGCACCGACCAGGCGGCAGCCTATTTGTTTCATCTCACGGCGAACCATCCGTTCTGCGACGGCAACAAACGCATCGGATTGTTCGCCGCGCTGGTGTTCTTGCGCGACAATGGTTTAGAGGTCTCAGGTACCTCTAATGACTGGTACACACTGACCATGGGCGTTGCCACCAGCACGCTGACCAAGCGAGAGTTGACTCGTCAAATGGCGACCTTTGTTTGCTGACTGGCTTTTCTCGGATCATTAAGATACATCAGACAGTTCATCGACTCGACAAACGCAGGTGAGTTCCCAATTGATTGAGGCGCCACGTTGAATTCGATAGTTGATTACGGCGGGTCGCATTCAGACAGGTGTACTAGAAGTTACTTTTGGCAGTCGGATCCTTGGTTTTGAACACCCGCCCATTCTTGAAAGTGTAGACCACATCTTGGGCAACGAAGTTCAATCCGATGGTTTGGGCATTGGGGGTGTCCGGAGGATTGGTCAACGGCAGGAAGCCTTGCATGACGAACTGACCGTTGATTTCAATTCTGACGCACTGTGAAAGTCTGACGATGCGCACTGAATTGTACGTAACTCCGTCAAACGCCACGGTGACTGGAACTGGCTCGCACTCTCGTTGATCGAATAGGTCTTCCGGGATGGTTCTTGGCGCAATGCACGACACCAGACCATTGGGATGAATGCGGACCTGCCCCAGCCCGGCTGAAGTTGTCAACCGTGCGGAAACCGTCTGAAACTCGATCGAGAAATAAGGCGTCGGCGGGGCGAAATCGGAATCCGCCGGCGTACGGATCACCGGCGCAATGGTGAAGTCCCAGCTCATTTCCATGCGCTCAGGAATAGCAGCGAATGAGGCCCATTGTTGGCGATCGCTTGGTGTCGACACCAGGCTACCCCCGCTTGCCTGTACGAGTCTGGTGGCCGGATCGTTGATGTTGAATGCATCAACCCCGTTGAGCGGAAATAAAGTCGACGCGACTTTCCCCTCGAACAGGAGAAACCGCTCGTTTTCAGGGGCCGAGTTTATTAGACGACGGATGAGGCCGGCAGCGTCCGGTGACTCTCCAAGGTCGGGCCTTGCCCACAGGAAACGTGCTGATCGATCGCGATTTGCCACCTTGAAAGACTGGATTTCGTAGGTCAGGTACGATGTGGGGCGATCGGTCTGATCTGCCAGCAAGGCATCTGCTAGGCCGAAATCACCAGCTGACGCCGCCTGCCACGCGCGAATGAACGCGAGGTGCATTTTGGGCAGATGATTCTCAAGTCTGCGTAATCCCTCAGCAGCAATATCTGGGCAGTCCAAGGCATACATCGCTGCCGCCGCATCAATGACCAGATTTTTGTCAATCTCTGCCACCTCCCCTAAGACCGCAAGTCCAGGATCCGGTGGAGCCGGATGGACTTCGATGCCGAGACCGCCTTTACCGATGGATCGTGATTCAACCACTGATCCGTAACGTGCCATTTTCAGGGTCAGTTCTCCAGGGGGTACAGCATTCACTAAAGTATTAAATCGCGTACGCGTTACGAAGGTGGTATTGTTGACCGCTATGGGCATGTCGCCTGGCTGGATTCCGCAAGATTTCGCCAGGCTATTTTCATCAATTTTGCTTATGACCAAGGCGCGCGAAGGGATGCCCCAGCGAAGACATGACAGGGCTCTTTGGACGGCAGCATGCACCGCGATGCGGCGAGCATACGCATCCGGAGCAATTGAGGGAACAAGGGGCGGCACCAATGATGCCGGGGGACCCTTCAGCCACCCAAGGTCTCCAATGCGAGCCGGCATCAGCAGACTTTTGTCGGGTTCGGAATCATCGCGGACTCGCGCGCGATCGTTTGTGCGAATCCATGACGCTACATAAACTTGATCATGCGCAGTGAGATCGAAGGTGCGATATGACCACGTGTCCACCAAGTCCTGCCGAGAGAGCGCCTCTGCTTCGATCTTTGGACCCAAGCCGGCCAGGCCGGGATAAATAGTCGCACCGGATCTGCCGCGGAGCGGCGCAATGATGCATCCCCCGGCCGCGCCCAGTTTCAATGCTCGCCAGAAAATGATGGAGCCACATCCACCGCTGTTATTCCCACTGCATACCCAGATGCGATATGAAATCACATCACTTGCTTGTACCTCCTTGGGCGGTGAAGGATGGATAACGCCATAATTCCGGAACCCCATATCGGTTTTTTCGTCAGGAAGAATCTGATAATAAACATCTGATTTAGACTGGCGCTGGGCATCGTTGAAAGAGCCTGCGTATTCCTTGATTTCGGTCACCAATGCAGGCCAGTCAGCGAGTTGTCGTGGCAGCCAAGGCTCAAGAGCCAACTCTTCTGCTCTTGCTAAGGAGCCGACTATGAAAAAACCGATCACCAGCGAAAGAGTGCCCAGGATTGACTTCATTGATGCATTTTTTCTTTAATATTGGGACGAAACCAATTTAGCGGAACATGAGGCCATCGTCACGACCACGGAAACCCTAAAAATTACTTTTCTCAGCTGGATCCTTGGTTCTGAACACTCGCCCATTCTTGAAGGTGCAGACCACATCCTGGGCAACAATGCTCAGGCCTATGGTTTGGGCATTGGGAGTCCCCGGCGGATTGATGAGGGGCAGGAAGCCTTGCATGACGACATGGCCATTGACTTCGACGCGTTCGCATTCACCTAGGCGGACAATGCGCATGGCATTTAGAGTGACACCATCGCACGTCACGGGCACCGGGACGGGTTCATATTCCGATCCGCCGGACATATCGATGGGTAGAATTCGTGGAGCTAGGCACGTGACGCGTCCATTTGGATGGATGCGAAAATGGCCGGCGCCATTCCCCGTGATCAGACGCGTTGATTGGGTTATAAACTCAATCTGAAAATATGGATTTGGAGGTGCGATATCCTCGTCAGTGGGCGTGAAAATAATGGGCGCAATGGTGAAATCCCAGCGTATCTCGCAGCGTTCCGGAATATTTTCTATTCCAGCCATGTGCCATCGGTTCGCCGGGGTAGATATTATGCTGCCACCCGCAACAGACATAAGAGCAGTCGCATTTCCGTCCGGATGCCATTGGTCAGAAGCATCGAGGGGGAATAAACTGGTGGTGACCGTACCCTCAAACAGTGCGAAACGTTCTTTTTCCGGAACCCCGTTAATCAATCGCCGCATGATGCCAGTGAATCCAGGTATTTTTTCCTGACTTGGCCGAGCCCAGTAGATCCGCCCAGAGCGCTCGCGATTAGCCACTTTGAATAATTGAATTTCGGACATCAGGTACGCTGGCGCTCGAGCCGTGTGAATAGCGAGAGCCCTATCGGCCAAACCGAAATCTCCGGCTGCCGCCGCCTGCCAAGCTCTGATAAATGCTAAGGTCATTTCAGGAATATGACCTTCTAGGCGTTTAAGTCCTTCGGCCGCAAGTTCTGGAAAATCGAGGCCATACATGGCTGCTGCGGCATCAGTGACTAATTTTTTATCTACTTCTGCCACGGCGGCCAATACGGCTAGGCCTGGATCTGGGGAGCTTGGCAAGGCCCGAAATTTAACGCTAACTTTGGATGTTGTGGTGACCGTAATGGCAGGTGATCCGACGCGCGCAATGTTAATTGAAGTAGATTCATCAATGTCCTCATCACAAACAGAATCCGGTGACACGGATTTGTTATTGACCGCCAGCAGAATATCGCCGGTCTTAATCCCTAGGGCACGAGCATTGTCATTCAGCCTCGAGCAAATGATCAAATAGCGAGACGGGACCCCAGCGTGGTATAGTTTTAATCCACGCTGAATCGCCGAATGTGCAGTGATGCGCTGTGTGTAGCTTTCTGGTGTAATCGACTGGGCCACGATTGAGGGCAACGAGGGCGTCAGCGGTGGCGGTGGGCCGACCAGCCACTGGCGGTCTGAATCGCGCATAGGTTTGAGCATATTGGGATCTTGCTCAACGTCATCCGCGACCCGAGCACGATCATCGGAGCGAAGCCACGTAGCATACCAAGTAGTAGAGAGCCCATGTTTCCGCACCTCATGGTTCCAGGCTCCAGTCGGTGGCTTGAGGGTGGTGGTCTGCGCTTCCAGTAACGGAATCTGGGCATTGAAATCAGGGAATGGCGCCAACTTCGGGTCCTCGCTTAGGCTTCTCATGACTACTGCGCCCGCTGCTCCTTTGTGTAATGCTCGCCAGATCTGAATTACGCCACAACTTAAGGTCGCATTTTTTTGGCCGCCAAAATAATAGCACGAAATGACGTCATTCGGAACCGCATCTGTCGGTGGCGAAATAGGGGATCCAAACATGGTTATCGGGACCGATGAAATTTCCATCCTGAACTTGAACTGCCCCTCTATGTTTGGCTGCGCCGCATTGTAGGTCTTAACGTATTCCTTGACCTCCTCGACGGTGGCATCCCAGTCATCCAAATGTTGCGGAAGCCAAGGGTCAATAGTCTGCTCGGCGGCAGACATGGTGACCTGGACAAACGCCAGAAATAAGAGGGTTGCAAATTGGGTGCAGGTTTTTTTCACAATGAAAGCTTATGGATGTAATCTTTATGGCAAGTGGCCTCAAGGAGTGTCGAATCCTATAAACAAAAATAACCTGAGAATGCCGAGAATTTAGTGGAAAAAAACGTTTTTTAGTTCCATGCTACCGTCCATGGCACCACCAGTGCCATTTTTTAGACTCGTAACATCGCAACCACGAGCGGTAGAAATTCGGTCATTTTTTTGATGAACAGTGTTTCTGGATGAATAGGAGAGACCATCTGCCGAGAATTAGATTCCCCTTGCAGTTACCTTGTCCGCCCGAAATAAAGTGCATTGACCTTGAAAATGCGACCTTGGAATCTTTTTTAACTATCCTCATATCTAAAATGGGCAGAAACTTCGACATTAAAGACCTCTCTGAAACGGCGAGTCTACCTAAGGTTAATTACAAGGGATCTCAATCCGGAATGGTGGAGTATGTTATATCATATTTCCTCAAGGCCCACATTCAGGTGACGTTTAAAGCTGACGGAACCATCGGGCTTGAGAATTAAATTTTTAACGGGTCGGATCGCAAGGTCCCGTGAGATCGTTGTGGTGCCCCATCCCCCAGCTGACCTGCCTTGACTCGCGGTGGTGCGGCTGACCCTGCCGGGCCTAGGAGTTCAGCCGATGACCACGCTACGAAAACCCAAGGTTGCCATGCTTACCGCTGGGGGGCTTGCGCCGTGCTTGTCATCGGCGGTCGGAGGCCTGATCGAGCGCTATTCGGAGGTCGCCCCGGAGATCGAGCTGATCGGGTACCTGGGGGGCTATAAAGGGTTGCTGCTGGGGGACTCGATCGTGGTCTCGCCAGAAGTCCGGGCCCAGGCGCACGTACTGCATCGCCATGGTGGAAGTCCGCTGGGGAACAGCCGCGTCAAGTTGACGAACAACGCGGATTGCCTGAAACGTGGCTTGGTGAAGGAGGGTCAGGATCCGCTGCGGGTTGCGGCGGAACAGTTGACCAAGGATGAAATCACCATCCTTCACACCGTCGGTGGCGATGACACCAACACCACGGCGGCAGATCTGGCGCGCTACCTCGCGAGCAATAACTATGATCTGACCGTAGTCGGTTTGCCCAAGACGATCGACAATGATGTCTATCCGATCCGCCAATCGCTGGGTGCGTGGACGGCGGCCGAAGAGGGTGCGCGATATTTCGAGAATGTGGTCAATGAGCAGAGCGCAAATCCGCGGATGCTGATCATTCACGAGGTCATGGGCCGCAATTGCGGCTGGTTGACTGCGGCCACGGCCAAGGTCTATCGTGAGCGGCTGCGCGCGATGGAGTTCGTCCCCGGTTTCAATCTCGATCGCACCCACAAGGACATCGATGCGGTCTACATTCCCGAGTTGGCGATCGACATCCAGGCCGAGGCCAAACGCCTGCGCTTGGCGATGGATCGCAAGGACTGCATCAATGTCTTCATTTCGGAAGGCGCCTGCGTCGAGCAGATCGTGGTCGAGATGGAATCGCGGGGCGAGGCGGTCGAGCGGGATGCCTTCGGCCACGTGAAGCTCGACAAAGTCAATGTCGGTGCCTGGTTTTCGAAACAGTTCGCCAAGTTGATCGGCGCCGAGAAGACCCTGGTCCAGAAAAGCGGCTACTTCGCCCGCGCGGCTGCGGCCAACATCGACGATTTGCGGCTGATCAAAAGCATGGTCGACACCGCCGTTGAATGCGCCCTACGCGGCGAAGGCGGCGTCATCGGCCATGACGAAGACCGTGGTGGCCGCCTGCGCGCGATCGAATTTCCCCGCATCAAAGGCGGTAAGCCGTTGGACCTTGGTCAGCCGTGGTTTGACGAGCTGATCAAGGGCATCGGGCAGCCAATGGGCACGCGGATGTTTGTGAAGCACTGAGGGCGCCGCTGGGCCAGGAACGGTCCGTCGACACCCGTGAATGGGTGACGACGGTTCTGGACCGGGCTTTGGTCAGGACATGATCCGTTTACTATTCCGTGCTCGAAACACGTGCATCTCAACCCGTTTGAAAGTCAGCCATGCCTCAACTCGCCATCATCGGTTCTGGTCCCGCCGGCTACACGGCCGCCATCTATGCCGCGCGGGCCGATCTCGCGCCGATCCTGTTCACGGGCCTGCAAGCCGGCGGACAGCTCACGACCACTACTGAAGTCGAGAACTTCCCCGGATTTCCCGAGGGAATCCAAGGCCCTGAGCTGATGACGCGCTTCGAACAGCAAGCCACTCGCTTTGGCACCACGATCAAGATGGGTTGCCACATCACCAAGATCACCCGCAACGGCGCAGGGTTCACCCTGCAATGGGAAGACGCCTATCAGGGCGTCACCGAGTCGGCTGAATTCCAGGCCGTGGTGATCGCCACCGGTGCCAGCGCGCGCTATCTGGGTCTGCCCGGCGAATCCGAATTCTTCACCGACGGCCCGACCCGCAAACACGGCCTGACCGCCTGCGCAACTTGCGACGGTGCATTCTACAAGAACGTCGAAGTCGCGGTCATCGGCGGCGGCGATACGGCCTGTGAAGAAGCGATGTTCCTTACGCGCTACGCCTCGAAGGTCTATCTGATCCATCGTCGGGAGGAGCTGCGCGCATCCAAGGTGATGGCCTCGCGCGCCCTTGCCAATCCCAAGATCGAGCCGGTGTGGAACAGCACGCTCGGCGGTTATTTCTGCGATGCGAAATACAAACTCGAAGCAGTCGAGCTGGTGTCGACCGTCGACGGCAGCAAGCGCCGGTTGGCGGTGAAGGGGGCTTTCATGGCGATCGGGCATACGCCGAATACCAAGTTCCTGGGCGGCTTGGGGGTCAAGGTCGACGCTGATGGCTACATCGAGGTCGAGCACGGTTGCCACACCACGATCCCCGGCCTGTTCGCCGCGGGCGACGTACGCGATCATCATTACCGGCAGGCAGTTACCGCCGCGGGCATGGGTTGCATGGCGGCCTTGGAAGCCGAGCGCTACCTCGCGGCTTTGTAAGGTCCTCGCTGGCTCGCCTCATCCCCGCGCAAACGTTGCAAGGGTTGCGCGGAGGGGGTGAGGTGAGCGAGTCAGTGGGGAATGAGGCGAATCAGTCTTTGGCGCCGTAGCTTGCCCTGTCGCCCAGGCTGGACTAAGGTGCGACTGAATAGCGACCTCCAGACCAATGCCGATCAGTGATGATAAACCATCAGACGCGAGTCTCCCGCAGCTCCCCGACCTGCCGGGGCTAGCCGGAATCGCCCCCGCACGTCCGGACGTAGCCACCACGCATTCAGGCACCGCCCGACTGATCGCGCCGGTGATCGACCTGGATGAGTCCCCCAGCGCCGGACAGCTGGTCGGCATCAGTCAGCCTGAGACGGACCAATACCTGGGTAAAGCCTTTGGCGGGTATCGGCTTGAAGCGAAAATCGGACAAGGCGGCATGGGCACGGTGTTCAAGGGTCGGCAAGTCAGCCTCGATCGCGTCGTCGCGGTCAAGATCCTGAACAAAGCGCTGTATGAGAACCGCGAATTCATCAAACGTTTTGAGCGCGAAGCCAAGTCGATCGCCAAGATCAATCATCCCAACATCGTGGCCGTCTATGACTTCGGCGTTCACGATGGCTTGTGGTTCATGGTCAATGAATTCGTCGAAGGGCAGAGCTTATCCAAGCTGATCGGTGATCGCCTGGTGCTGCCCGTGGCCGAAGTCGTGACCTATCTCGCGCATTGCCTCGCCGGCTTGGCGCACGTCGGTCAGGGCAACATCGTCCATCGGGACATCAAGCCCGACAACATCCTGATCACCAAAGATGGCATCGCCAAGATCGCTGACTTCGGCTTGGCCAAGGATGTCTCCGCGACCAGCGATGCGACCGATCTCACGGCCGTCGGGCTGGCGATGGGCACGCCGGCCTACATGTCGCCTGAGCAGTGCATGGGCCGCAAGCTCGATGGCCGCAGCGATCAATATTCTCTGGGAGTCACCGCCTATTTCGCGTTGACCGGTGAAAAGCCGTTCACCGGTCAATCGTCGTTCGAGATCATGACCCGCCAGCGCGAGCACACCCCGCCGGCCCCGCACCAGCTCAATCCCACGGTGCCGCCCGAGATTTCGGCCCTGGTGATGCGGATGATGGCTAAGGATGTCTCTGATCGGTATCCTGACGCGAACCTGTGCCGCGAAGCTTGGGTCGCCGTGGGCACCGAGCTGGGAATTTTCAATTCGTCACGCCGCAGTGGCGAATTCGAGATGTCGTCGGGGATGCTCGGCAATCCGCCCGGTGAACAGCGCAAATCGGCGCGCCTGCGCAGTGATCCGGCGATCGTCGCCCCACCGCTGGCAATCCAGGATGCCGCTCCTCCCATTCGTTCGAGTGGCGATCGGCCAACCGAAAAGCAGCAAGACTCGCGCCTGCCTGAACCGCCCGGTCCTTCAGCCCGGCGGATCGGCGTCGAGTTGCCGCCGCCCGTACGTGGCAGTGGCGAGTGGTCTGCCGAATCGCGTCCTCCGGGCGACCGGGCGCCCTCTGAGCGCTACCGCCAAGGGCCTGGATTGAGCCAAGCCCCCGGTTCAACCCAGGGCGCAGGATCGAATCAGGGTGCCGGTTCAAGCCAAAGCTCAGGTCAACTGCAAGGTGCCGGCCAATCCCAACCGGGAACAGTCTCCGGGGCGTTTCCCTGTCCGCGCTGCGGTCACCTCAACCGCGCCGAGGCCCTGACGTGTACGCGGTGCTCGGC
>JANYGY010000158.1 GCA_025362255.1 Planctomycetales bacterium | reverse complement strand
TCCGAGCACCGTGGTCTCGGCTACCGGCGCTCCGACGCCGCCACCGCCAGCTGCTCCTGTCCCTGCACCAGTGAAGGCCTGATCTCTATGTCCCTGGTCAACACCCAGCCCACATCGTGGAAGGGCAAGGATCTGCCCAACGTCCTCACGCGCCTGTTCGGCGTCGAGAACGGCCACACCCTGGCAGTCGCGAAGCAGTACGGCGCCTACGAGACGATCTCGAAGACGCTGTTCGACAAATCGCAGTTCGAGATCATCCAGTCGGTCATCGACAGCGGCCTGCGTGGCCGTGGCGGTGCCGGCTTCCCCACCGGCATGAAGTGGTCGTTCGTGCCACGCAACACCGGCAAGCCGGTGTACCTGGTGATCAACGCCGACGAAGGCGAACCGGGCACGTTCAAAGACCGCCTCTGCCTCACCCGCGATCCGCACCTGCTGATCGAAGGCATGATCTGCACCGGCTACGCCCTCGGCGTGCGCACGGCGTACATCTACATCCGTGGTGAAATGCTGCCGCAGATTGCCGCCCTCAATGCCGCGTTGCACGAGGCCTACGCGGCTGGCCTGCTCGGAGAGAACATTCGCGGTTCGGGTTACAGTCTCGACATCTACATTCATCGTGGAGCCGGGGCATACATCTGCGGCGAAGAGACGGGCCTGATCAATTCGCTCGAAGGATTCAAGGGCCAGCCGCGCCTCAAGCCGCCGTTCCCTGCAGTGTCCGGTGCGTTCGCCGCGCCGACCGTGGTGAACAATGTCGAGACGATCATGGCCGTGCCGTACATCGTCATGCACGGGGCGAAGGCCTATCGCCAATGGGGCACCGAAAAGAGCCCTGGCTCGAAGTTGTTCTCGATCTCGGGCGACGTCAAAAAGCCGGGCGTGTACGAGATTCCGTTGGGCATGCAGTACACCGAGTTCTTCGACCTCGCGGGTGGCCTGACTGGCGAGCTGCTCGGCTGCATCCCCGGGGGTTCCTCGGCGCCGGTCCTCAACGCTGAGGAAACCGCTAAGACGACCATGGATTACGAGGCCTTGGCCGCCGCGAAGTCGATGCTCGGCTCGGGCGCTGTGACGCCGTTCAACACCACGCGTGATCCGGTGAAGATCCTCGAATCGATCGCGCGTTTCTATGCGCACGAGAGCTGCGGCCAGTGCACCCCGTGCCGCGAAGGCACCGGCTATGTCGATCGCATTTTGAGAAAGATCGCGGCCGGCAAAGGTTGCGACGGCGATATCGATCTGGTGCGCGACCTCGCCGAATCCTACGAGTGGACCACCATCTGCGCCTTCGCCCCCGGCGCGGCGTGGCCGGTGCTGTCATTCATCAAGAAATTCCGCAGTCACTTCGACGCCTACGTCGCCAAAAATCCCGAACACACCCAGCCCCGTGACCTGGCCGCCGTGCGTCCAGGCGCCTTCTGGTGAATCGACCCCATGCCTGACATCACGATCAACGTTGACGGCAAAGACGTCGCAGTCCCGGCGGGCATCCAGCTCATCGAGGCGCTGCGTGGCCCGGCGCAAACCGATACGCCGGCGTTTTGCTACCACCCAGACCTGAGCGTGGCCGGCAACTGCCGCATCTGCCTGGTCGAGACCGAAGGTCCGCGCGGTTGGGCGCTGGGCATTTCATGCCACATGAAGACCTCGCCCGGATTGAAGGTCCGCACCCAGGTCAGCAGCGAGAAGATCGTCAAGCTGCGCAAGGGCGTGATGGAGTTCCTGCTGGTCAACCCTCCGCTCGACTGCCCGATCTGCGACAAGGCCGGCGAGTGCACGCTGCAAGAGCACTACATGGGCCAGGGTCGGCACGAAAGCCGCCTGCAGGACGATGTCGGCAAGCAGTACAAGGGCGGCAAGGACTTCCGCTTCATCGACACCAAGGGTGAAGATCGCGGCGGCAAGCACATCGATCTCGGGCCGACCGTGGTCCTCGATCAAGAGCGCTGCATCGTCTGCTCACGCTGCGTGCGTTTCATGGACGAGGTCGCCAAGACCTCGCAGCTGGCGATCGCCGGTCGTGGCGATCACGCCTACATCACGACCTTTCCGGGCCAGCCGCTCGATCACGGCTATGACCTCAATGTCACCGACA
>JANYGY010000128.1 GCA_025362255.1 Planctomycetales bacterium | reverse complement strand
CGAATCGTGCGGCCGACGCCGTCGCGAATGTCGATGACGCGTTCGCCAAGGGCGTTGGTGGTGGTCACGGCCGAGCCATCGGCGCCGCTGGCCGTGAGCAGGCCGAGGCCGGCGGCCTCGGGCAACGTCGTGGCGTTGTCCGCGTAGGCGATCGAGGTGGTTTCATTCGCGCCGTTGGTGACCGCGATCGGGCGATTGCGGGCATCAAAACCGGTGGTCGTTGCGAGGCCATTGGCGTCGATGACTGCGGTGCGATTGCCGATAAAGTCGTAGGTCATCTGGGTGATGAAGCCCAGGGGATCGGTGACGGATACCAGGCGATCACAACACACGCCGTAACTGTTGCTGGTCGTGCGCAGGAGCGCGTCGGTACTGGTCGCGAGTTTCTTGGTCAGGGTGTAGGTGAAGCGCGTGGTCGCGGCAACGGGAGTGCCGTCGGCCTCGGTTTGGCTCAGGCGCAGGTTGCGGCCGGAATAGGTCGCTGAGCTGGTGAACAAACGCGCATTCTGAACCGTGAGCGCGTTGCCCTGCGGGTCATACGTGGTCGTGACCGTGGCGGCCTCGGGCGTGCCGACGGCCTCGGTCTGGCTGATCATCCGGCGCTGCGCGTCGTATTGATAACTCGTCTGGACGCCGCGTCCGTCGAAGCGCGCGAGGGTCAGACCGGTCGCGTCGAAGAGCGTGTCTTCGATCACATAGGGCGGATTCGCGGTGAGAATACGAGGCAACGTGGCGAGGGTCGGCAACGAGGCGGCGGGTACGCCACCTGCAACCAATTCGCGCACCGTGCGGACCACGCGGTAATCGCTGTCGTACACCAAGTAAGTCGCTCGTCCGTAGGGGTCGATCTGGCTGGTTTGGCGATCGGCTTGGTCGTAGCGCGCGCCACTTACCAACGTCGTGCTCTGGTTCGGCTGACGGAGGTCGCTGATCCGGCGCAGGCGCTCGTCGAACAGGAATGACACGGTGTCGCCGTCGCGGGTGTGGCTGGTAACCAAGTTCTTGTTGCCGGGGAAATAGACCCACGACTCGGTGCTGGCGATCGGGGTGCCGAAAGCTTGGATTTCGCTAATCTTGCGCCCGGCGGCGTCGTAATCGCAGGCCTTCAGATTACCGTTACGGTCGCGGCTCTGCACCAGCAGGCCGGCATTCAAGCCAGTGGTGGCATACGTCCAGGTCTCGAACGAGGTGTCGAGGTAGGTCGCCTGCACCACACGATTTTCGACATCGTGGATATACGTCGTCAGGCGTCCGGCGCCGTCAGTTGAAGACGTCATGCGCCCGGCGAAGTCCCAGGTGAACAGACGTTCGGCCCGCGGACCTGACAGAATGTCGGAAGGTTCGCGGATGCGCTTGAGGTAGCCGTTGGGGAAGTACGCGTACTGCGTGACGTTGCCATTGGCATCCGTCGCCGCCCTGAGCTGACCCGGCAAGCCACGTTCGGGATCAGAATCGCCCGCCAGCCAATAGGACCAGGTCCAGGTTGCTTGAGCAGTCGTGCCCACGGCCTCGGTTTTGCTCAGCAGGTTGCCGGCTGCGTCGTACACCCGTGCGGTTTGGCGACCTTGACGGTCTACCTCGATCAGCGGTTGCTGGAAATTGTTGCGGGTCGTGGTTTCGGTTGAGCCGTCGGGGTGAGTTACGCTCAGGATTTTATCGGACAATGCATCCCGGGCAAAAGTAACCGTGTTGCCCACAGCATCGGTTACCGTTTTATCGCCGAGCAAACCCACGTCAGGAACAAAGCTCGCTAACTTATCCCATCCAGTCCAATCCGCGTTGACCAAAAATGCTGGGCCACCGTCGATTTTTCGCTGGTAACGCGCCGTGATTCGATCGCCATCGTGATGAACGATAGCCGTTACTTGACCTTGATTGTACGAATACGTGCGATCTTCCACACCGGGATAGTTGGGGTCCAACGACGGAAATTCTTCGCGGAAATTCACATATACCAGCTCGCCGAGTCCGTTCGAAATTTGACGAGCCCGACCAAAAATCTG
>JANYGY010000086.1 GCA_025362255.1 Planctomycetales bacterium | reverse complement strand
ATCACTTCGCCCTGCTCGTCGGCTACGGCGCGACGGCGGTGAATCCGTATCTGGCGATCGACTCGATCTACGACCTGCTCGACGCCGGCATCCTGCCCAAGCTCGACGGCAACAAGGCGGTCGACGACGAGCACGATGCGGCGTATTACTATCACAAAAATTACATCAAGGCGGTCGGCAAGGGCCTGCTCAAGGTGTTTTCCAAGATGGGCATCAGCACCCTGCAGAGTTATTGCAGTGCCCAGATCTTCGAGGCTGTCGGGCTGAACTCGGCGTTCATCAAAAAATATTTCACCGGCACCTCCACCCGCATCGAGGGCGCCGGCGCCCACGAGGTCGCGACCGAATCACTGAAGCGTCACCGCGTGGCCTTTGGCCCACTGATCGACAAGAACCGCGACCTCGATCGGGGCGGCTATTACCACTGGCGCCGCGATGGCGAATTCCACTTGATGAATCCCGAGGTCATCGCGCTGCTGCAGCACAGCGTGCGTGCCGCCGATCGCGGAACCTTCCGGCGCTACACCAAGCAGGTTGACGATCAGTCGAAGAACCTCTGCACCCTGCGCGGATTGTTCAAGTTGAAGACCGCCGCGACGCCGATTCCGCTCGATCAGGTCGAGTCAGTCGAGTCGCTGTTCACCCGCTTCTGCACCGGCGCGATGTCGCTCGGCTCGATCGCCACCGAAGCGCACGAGACCCTGGCGATCGCGATGAACCGCATCGGCGGACGCTCGAACACCGGCGAAGGTGGCGAAGATCCCCGCCGCTTCGTGGCCGATGCAAACGGCGATCTGCGGCGGTCGAAGATCAAGCAGATCGCCAGTGGCCGCTTCGGCGTCACACCGCACTACCTGGTCAACGCCGACGAGCTCCAGATCAAGATGGCACAGGGCGCCAAGCCCGGCGAAGGCGGCCAGCTGCCCGGCCACAAGGTCACCGAATACATCGGTTCATTGCGCTACAGCGTGCCCGGCGTGACCCTGGTCAGCCCACCACCGCACCATGACATCTATTCGATCGAAGATCTCGCCCAGCTCATTTTTGATCTGAAGAACTGCAATCCCGCGGCCAACATCAGCGTCAAGCTGGTGAGCGAAGTCGGTGTCGGCACGGTCGCCGCCGGCGTGGCCAAGGCGCACGCCGACATCGTGACGATTTCCGGCTGCGAGGGCGGCACCGGGGCCTCGCCGGTCAGCTCGATCAAGCATGCGGGCGTGCCGTGGGAACTCGGCGTCGCCGAGACCCACCAGACGCTGGTCCTGAACGACCTGCGTTCACGCATCAAGGTGCAGACCGATGGCCTGCTGCGCACTGGCCGCGATGTGGTGATCGCGGCGATGCTCGGGGCCGAGGAATTCGGCTTCGCCACGGTCGCCCTGGTGACCGTCGGCTGCATCATGATGCGCAAGTGCCACCTCGACACCTGCCCCGTCGGCGTCGCGACCCAGAACGAGACGCTGCGCAAGAAGTTCAACGGCAAGCCCGAGCACGTGATCAATTTCTTCACCTTCCTGGCTGAAGAAGTGCGCGAGCATCTGGCTGCACTCGGGGTGAAATCGATCGATGAACTGGTCGGCCGCACCGATCTGCTGGAGATGAACGAGGCGATCAAACACTGGAAATCCCAGGGCCTCGATTACTCCAAACTTTTGGCCAAACCGCAGGTCGGCCCCGAAGTCGGGACGCGCTGCACGATCAAGCAGGACCACGGGGTCGACCACGTGCTCGATCGCGAGCTGATCGCCAAGTGCCTGCCGGCGCTTGAGCGCAAGGAACCGATCACTCTGAGCATGACCCTGAAGAACAGTAACCGCACGGCGTGCACCATGCTGTCCGGTGAGGTTGCGAAACGCCACGGCCGCGAAGGACTGCCGGCAGATACCATCACGCTCAATTTCCGCGGCACCTGCGGTCAGAGTTTCGGCGCTTTCCTCGCCCCGGGCATCAGCCTGACGCTGATTGGCGATGGCAACGATTACGTCGGCAAGGGCATGGCGGGTGGACGCATCGTGATCCGCCCGGCAGAGAACGTGACCTATGTGTGGAACGACAATGCGATCGTCGGCAACACCGTGATGTACGGCGCCACCAACGGCGAAGCATATTTCGGCGGCACTGCCGGCGAACGCTTCTGCGTGCGCAACTCCGGGGCCAACGCGGTCATCGAAGGCGTGGGCGACCACGGCTGCGAATACATGACCGGTGGTCATGTGGTGGTGCTCGGCAAGACCGGACGCAACTTCGCGGCCGGCATGTCCGGGGGCATCGCCTGGGTGCTCGATGAAGACCGCAACTTCAACAAGCGCTGCAACCACGGGATGGTCGAACTCGATCAGGTGACGCCGGACACCGATGGCGTCGAGGTACTGAAGCAGCTGGTCGAAAATCACCTGAAGCACACCGGCTCGCCCAAGTCCAAGGAGCTGCTCGCCAACTGGGGCGCCAGCCTCAAGAAATTCGTCAAGGTGTTCCCTCACGAATACCGGCGGGTGTTGACCGAACGCGCACTCCGGGCCAGCAATTCAGGCCTGCGCGAAGCGGTCAAAGTCTAAACCCTCAACACTTCTAACTGATACTGAGCATACCATGGGCGATCCTAAAGGCTTCATGACGCACACCCGGCGGGCACCGAAATACCTGCCTGCTACCTTGCGTCTGAAGAGTCACGACGAACACATCGAGATCCTGCCGGACGAGGCGATCCGCACCCAGGCAAGCCGCTGCATGGACTGTGGCGTGCCGTTCTGCATGAGCGGCTGCCCGCTGGGAAATCTGATTCCCGACTGGAACGATCTGGTCTATCGCGGGCGCTGGAAAGAAGCCCTGCATGCCCTGCATGCGACGAATAATTTCCCTGAATTCACCGGTCGGGTGTGCCCTGCGCCGTGCGAGAATTCGTGCGTTCTGGGGATCAACGAGCCGGCGGTGACGATCAAGCTGCACGAGGTCTCGATCGTCGACAAGGGCTTTGCCGAAGGCTGGATCAAACCCGAAAAGCCCAAGCAGCGCAGCGGCAAGAAAGTCGCCATCATCGGTGGCGGACCTGCCGGCCTGGCCTGCGCTCAGCAGCTCAATCGGGCCGGTCATCTGGTGACCGTGTTCGAAAAGAACGACCGTGCCGGTGGCTTGCTGATGTACGGGATTCCGCATTACAAATTGCGCAAAGAAAAAGTGCAGCGGCGCATCGATCTGCTCGCCGCCGAAGGCATCACGTTCCGCTACAACGTCACCGTCGGGGTGACGATTCCGTGGGCCGAGCTCAAGAGCCAATACGACGCCGTCGTCATCTCGACCGGGGCCGAAGCCCCGCGCGATCTGCCGTCGCCGGGCCGTGAGCTGGATGGCGTGCACTACGCGATGGAATTCCTCCCTCAATCCAACCGCGCAAATTGGGGCGATGTCGATGTCGCAGCCCTGCATCCAGACCACAAGAAGATCAGTGCTGCCGGCAAAAGGGTCATCGTCATCGGCGGCGGCGACACCGGCAGCGACTGCATCGGCACCAGCCTGCGCCAAGGCGCGACCTCGGTGATCAACTTCGAGTTGATGCCGGCGTCACCCGAGCAACGCGCCAAGAACAATCCGTGGCCGCAATATGCACGCATCAAACGCATCTCGTCCTCGGTCGATGAGATGACCGAACTGGGCGGCAACGTGGTGTTCAGCGTTGCGACCAAACAGTTCCATGGGACTTCTGGGATTGATGGAAAGCCAGGCGCGCTCACCGGCCTGACCACCATCGAACTCGATTGGAGCAGCGGCAAGCCGGTCGAAAAACCGGGCACTGAGAAGAATTGGGAATGCGATCTCGTGCTCCTCGCGATGGGCTTTCTCGGACCGCGCAAAAATGGTCTGCTCGAGCAAGCGGGAGTCGCGCTCGATGAACGCAGCAACATCAAGACGGATCCGGTGACCCGGATGAGTTCCGTCGACGGCGTGTTCGCTGCCGGCGACGCGCGCCGTGGCCAGTCGCTGGTGGTATGGGCGATCAGCGAAGGCCGCGAGGTCGCACGCTGTGTCGATCAATACCTGATGCAGCACGAGTCGCTGCTGCCCAAGGTCCGTATCGAAGCCTTCGCCTACTAAAAAATATGCCCGTCACTGATGTCCTGATTCTCGGTGCCGGGGGCGCGGGCCTGTTCTGCGCGGCGGTTGCCGGCAAGCGGGGCAAGTCGGTGGTGGTGCTCGACCACAACGACAAGCCGGGCAAGAAGATCCTGATCAGTGGCGGTGGGCGCTGCAATTTCACCAACCTCGGTGCCTGTGCCGAGACCTATCTGTCAGGCAATCCTCACTTCGCGAAGTCGGCGTTGTCGCGCTACACGCCGCACGATTTCCTCGCCCTGGTCGAGCGTCACGGCATTGCCTGGCATGAGAAAAAACTCGGCCAGCTTTTTTGCGACGGCTCGGCGAAGGAATTGCTGGCGATGCTGCTCGCCGAATGCACCGCAGCCCACGCCGAGCTGCATCTCGGCACCACGATCCACGACGTTCAACGAACTGAGTCAGGTTTTTCCATCGCTACCGACAAGGGCGACTATCAGGCCGGAAAAATCGTGTTGGCTACCGGAGGGCTGTCGATCCCCCCTATCGGTGCCACCGATTTCGGCTATCGCCTGGCGCGTCAATTCGGCCTGGAGATGGTCGCCACCCAGCCGGCGCTGGTCCCATTCACGCTCGCCCCCAGTGACCTGTTCGACCTCGCTGGCGTGGCCCTCGACTGCGAAATATCCTGCGGCGGCACGACCTTTGCCGAAGCGCTGCTGTTCACCCACAAGGGCCTCAGCGGCCCGGCGATCCTGCAAGCGTCGAGCTATTGGGACGCCGGCCAACCTTGTCTGATCGATCTGCTGCCCGGCGATGATCTGGCCGAGCGCATCCGCGTCGCCAAGCGCAGTGGGGCGAAGCAGACGTTGCCGAATCTTTTGGCGGATCTGCTGCCCAAACGCTTGGCCCAGGTGTGGGTGTCGCGGCATCGCATTCCCGAACAGGTGCATCACCTCACCGAGCACGAGATCGAGCGCATCGCCGCCTGCGTCCACCGCTGGCAGCTGCTGCCCGCCGGCACCGAAGGCTATCGCACCGCTGAGGTCACTCGCGGTGGCATCGCCACCGGTGAACTCTCCTCCAAGACGATGGAGGCCAGAAAAGTTCCCGGCCTGCATTGCATCGGTGAAGTGGTCGACGTCACCGGTTGGCTCGGCGGCTATAATTTCCAATGGGCATGGGCCTCGGCCCATGCCGCCGGCAGCGCGCTCTGACCGCTGATCAATTCTGATCGAGCAGATTCTGCACCACATCAAGCAAGGGATGCTGGGCGATCATCTTGCCCGCGCTGTCGTGAGTTGAGCCTCGGGAAGAGAACGATGAATAAGCGCTGACTCCCGGTTTTGTGGGCGGTTGCATCAGGGTGAGCACCGGGCGCGAGGACACGGAGAGATCTCCGGCATGCGCCGCCAAAATGGTCGATAACGCTGCCAGATCACGGATCTGCGCCACATTCCAACCGTTGTGATGATTTCCCGGATCAAGACGGGCCAGCGCCAACGCCACGCGTTCACGTTCAGTGCGCGGCAGACGCAATTCATCATCGAGACTCAGCAGATGCGACGCCGCACTGTAATAATCCGGATCAAGCGCGAGCGCGGCGCGGAAGCAGTCGGCGGCTTCGGCGGGCCGTTCCTGTTGCGACCTGAGGTAGCCGAGGAGGTACTGATGGCGGGGATTCTTCGGCTCGCGGGCGACCATGCCGGTGAAGATCTCATCGGCGATACGTTTGGATTCACCGCCGCCGAAAACCCCCTCACAGCCGAAACAGTGGCTTTCCATCCGCCCGAAAGCCTTGGGCATCAACTCGAATGCGCGACGGAAATGCACCGCCGCTTCTTTGTCGCGGCCCAATTTGGCAAGCGTCACCGCCATCCGCGACTGCACGCAGTACGTCTTGTCGAGAATGGCTTCGGATGCGCGATAGGCTTCAGCCGCGCGCGTCGCCAAACCAGCGCGCAAAAATGCATCGGCTGATTCACCGGCCCGAATCGCAGTGATCACCGTCCGTTGGACTTTTGCTTCATCAGCCCGGCCAATCTTTTCCAACGCTTCGGCCATCACCTGCCGCGCCCGCATGCGGTTGCCGGGGCCTTGATCGCCGTCGCTGGGATCGGTTTCCATCGCCAACCGCGCAAGCTTTTCAGCCTCGGCCGGCTTGCCGGCATCGAGCTGCAATTGAGCCAACCAGATGAGTGGGCGCTCTTCCAATGCGTCACGCCGGCGAAGACGTTCGAACACCTCGGCGGCCTTGGCCCCATCAATGCGGAGTAATAAAGCATACGCCTCATCGCATGAGGATTCCTGGTCGAGGGCGAGCAGCGCCAGCCGTCGCGCTTCGTCCGGCTTGCCCAGGTCAGCGAAGGCAGTTCCGGCGACCACCGCCAACGGCAACCGCCCTGCGTGACTGTCGAAACCATTCGTGACATCCGCCAGATCGGGTGCACCCCAGCGATCTGCTTTGGTCAACATCGTCACTGCATCTGCTGGCCGGCCGGCACTGGCATAGAGCCGCACCAAACAGGCCAGAGCGTTGGCGGAGCCGGAGGTATCCCAGGTATTTTTCGGCGGCAAGGCCATGGAGGCGACCAGCATCCGTTCAGCCAGCGCCGCCTGACCATTGGCGATCAACAAGGAGGTCCGCCGCTGGTCATCCTGGCTCCACGAATTGGAAACCTGGGCGGGCAATGCGGCAAAGGCTGCGATCGCTTCAGACACCAGATCCTGACGCTTGAGCAGAGTCCCAAGATTCAGCAGGCGCACAGCCACGTTGCCCCCGGAATCAGTCTCGAGGGAATACGTATCAGAGTCATCTTCCGAATCAGTACCTTTAACTGCAGTGGCGCCTGCCGCGGGTGCAACCGGTGCCGGCGGATGGAGTGCCTTTTCAAGCTGGATGTGCAGCGCTGCGACCGCGCCATCGACATCATCTCCGGCCAACAACAGGTCGATCAGCTGACTCTGCCGAGCGGCGGCATCGCGGTGATCGTGCAGCATTTGTTTCAGTTCGGCAGCTCGGCCAAGCTGACCGGCCAATGCGCCGTAAAGGCTCCATAACGGGCGTTCGGGTTCTTTACGCAACAAGTCACGGACCACGTCGCATAATTCCTGCGGACGCTGTTCAGCGAGTTCGTCGATGGGCAATTGCTGAATAAGTGCTGTGGAATAATCGTTCACGGTCGAGAGACGGGCCACTGCGTCGTTGATGCGCTTGGTGGCGATCAGCTGGGTCAGGTAACTCGCCTCGGCACGCAGTTTGTTCTGGCGGTTCGGGCGTTCGGATTTTCCTGCTTTCAGCGGAAACTTTTTTTCCAGGGCTTCAAACAACCCCACCGAATCCGCATCCTTGATCAATCCCCAGGGTGGAACCGTCAAGGTATCAAGGCGCGCCAATGCCTCTCGTACACACAGGGCGCGCATCTTGCGCCCCTTCGCCGTCATCCTCTCTAACGACAGGGGCATCGCCAAGACGATGCGAATCACCGGCAATGCCCGTTCCTCGCCGACGAGTGACACGAGATCGGGCAACTGGATCGAAGAGTCGTGATCTTTGGCCGCCGCCATCAGCCGGCGTTCGACCGCCTGCACCACCACCTGCGGATCGTCCTCTGAGTCGATGAGCGCATCCGCAGCTCGGCCCATGTACCACCAGCCATTGCGCCCAGCGACGGCGCGCGCCTGGGCCAAGGCTTCGCGTTGGACTGCCGGTTCGTTGGCCAGGGTCGCCGCCATCAATCGCCACGCCGCCGCTTTGAGCGCATCTGATTTGGGTAATCCATCAGCGTAAGCACGCACGCCGATGATCACCGCCGGCCACTGCGCTGCGTCAGGCAAGGCCGCGATCAGGTCGGCCCCCCGAGCGGCCGGGGAAGTGGCGTTTTGGTTCATGCGCTCCTGAAAATCCAACTTCGGGAGCCGGCTGATCAACGCCAACCATCCAGCAGCGTCACGCTGTGGCTGAGCGGCAAAGGCGGCGACCTCAGCCTGGCTCAGCACGGTCGATGCGGCCAGATCGTTTTTGGCCAAGGCTCCTCGCATATCAGCGATGACCGCGTCAGCACCGCGCAGGCCGTCGCCCTCAGCAGTCCACGCCAAGCCGCTCGCAAGCAGAAGTAAGGAACAAACTACTGGTGAGGTACGCATGGGAGCGAGTTCACTGCTGATGATCCCAGATGCAATCTGCGCAGTGAGGACATGGTGCATGCCGTTGCCCAAATCCGCTGAGGGGCCGCACGTGCTGGATTCGCAATAAAGCAGGATTCTCTAGGTCGACGGCAGAGCGAACCATATGGCCGCACTTTTTCGGGGTATTCTAGAACCATGAGCACCGCGACCGCCACTTCCTCCACAAACAAGCCATCGCCATCCGCCACTTTGCAGGCCGATCCGGCGTATCCGCTGTGGGCCCCTCAGCCGATCCCCGGCGCGGTGCCAGCCGCCCCCGGTGAGCATGGGCTGACTGCCACTGAGTTGGCGCATTTTCACGAGCGTGGCTGGGTGATGAAAAAGGGCCTGTTCAATGCCGAGCGGATCGCGGCGTTGGGCAAGGACATCGACGACCTGCACGAGCGCTGCGCGCGCGAAGAAGTGCCCGGCGCGTGGGTCGCCTGGGAAGACGATCTGGATCCAGCCAAACCCAAGCGCATCCGCCAACTGATGGGCAGTGAAACCGTGTGTCCGTTGATTGGTGAGATGAGCCGCAGCCCGGAAATGCTCTCGGTCATCCGCCAGGTGATCGGTTCAGAAATGCATCTCTTCCATTCGAAGCTGATGATGAAGGCCGCGCATGATGGCTCGTTCACTCCGTGGCATCAGGACTTCCAATATTGGCAAGCGTTCAGCGCGTTGCCCACGCACGTCAATTGCATGCTGTTCGTCGATGGGGCGGACGAAGCAAACGGCTGCCTGCGGATGGTCGATGGCTCGCATCGCACCGGCTTGAAACCGATCCATCATTTGAAATCGAGCTCGTTCAACATCGGTCTCGCCGGCGGCCTCGATGATTTTCCATCGACCATGATCCCAACCGAGCCGGGCGACGCGATATTCTTCGGCGCGTATGTGATCCATGGCTCGGGACCCAACACCAGCAGCCGCGATCGGCGGGCGAACACCTTTGCGTTCGATCGGCTGGGCAACGGGAAAGACCATCCCAAAGCCTCGTAATCGCTCGGGCTGTTGGCAACGACCGCTCAACTCGCGCGGTTGAATTGCTGGCGTCCCAGACTCAACGCATCTTCGGCGTGCACGATCACCCGTTCGGCGCCGCAGATGCGTTGCAGGGCGGCGACCAGTGATCCGTTGGCGCGGACCTTCCACTGGTTTCCCAGATTCAGGGTCAGGGCCACGCCTTCGGGCAGATGCACCTGCACGGTCACCGGGCAATCGCCGTCATATTCCTTGAACAGGGCCTCGATCTGGGCGATCAGATCGGGGCTGGGCAACGCGTCGGCCGACAAAGCCACCGTGATGTCGCGGGTAAGGCGCTCGGCGACCAGCGGCATCGGCACCATCGCCGCGACCTGCAGGCTCGGCATGCGCACGACCGGCTCTTCATGCGCCGCCGCTGCTGGCTCGCCTTCTTCCGTCAACGGATCCGGCACCTCAGCGCCGTCATCGTCATTGGCCTCCATGGCCGGGCGATTCTGCCGTCGCTGCTCGCGGAACTCGATCGTGCCGATGAACAACGCCACCAGATCATCTTCGCATTCGCTGCCGAATTTCTCGAAGGGACCTGGCTCGAACTGACCTTTGCGATTGGGCCGACCGGGAAACAGCACCGCCTCGAACGTGCCGCTGGCGTCCTCAAGCTGCAGGATCGCCATGAAGCGCCCGGTCTTGGTCTTCACCACCCGCTTGCCGACCACCACCGCGGCGATCGCCACCTGATCGCCTTTTGATCGCTGCGGCAACTCGCTGGCGCAGACCGTCGCATGCTGCGCGATCAGCTCGGCGTACAGCCCGACCGGATGCATGCTCATCCAATATCCGGTGAGTTCCTTTTCGAAACGCAGGCGCTCGGCCATGGCCCAATCGGGAATGTCGCCATAGCCCTGGGTCTCGGCTTTGAAATTTTCGTCTTCGTCGAAGGTCGCAAAAAGCGTCTGCTGCTTTTGCGACTTGGTGCGCGCGACTCTTTGACCGCGATCGAACGCCTTGTCCATCGCCTCATGCAACGCCCGGCGATTGTGGTGGAGCGTGTCGAAGGCTCCGACCTTGATCGCGGCCTCGACCACCCGTTTGTTGATCGTCCGCGCATCGGTGCGTTCGCAGAGATCGTACAACGAGGTGAACTGCCCGCCGGCAGCGCGCACCTGCATCAGCTGCGCGGTCGCGCCTTCGCCGATGCCTTTGATCCCACCAAAGCCGAAACGGATCGCGAGGCTTTCCGCCGCAGGTGCGGCCGAGGCGTCTGGGCTTCGGCGGACCACGGTAAATTCCCAGCCCGACTCGTTGATGTCCGGCGGCAGAACCGCGATGTGCTGCGACTTCAGCTCTTCGACAAACAGCGTCATCTTATCCTTGTCGCCCATCTCATAGATCAGATTAGCGGTCATGAAGGCGGCGTAGTGGTTGGCTTTGAACCACGCCGTCCAATAGGCGATGAGTCCATAGCAGGCACTGTGCGATTTGTTGAAGCAGTAACTGGCGAAGCCGAGGATCGACTCCCACATCTTGCCGCACACGCCTTTGTCGAACTGCCATTTCTCCCACGCGCCATTGATGAATTTCTCCTTGAGCTTCTCCAGCGTGGCGAGGTCTTTTTTACCCATCGCCTTGCGCAGGTCGTCAGCTTCGGCAGGAGTAAAACCGCACAGTTCGCGCGAAAGAGTCATCACCTGTTCTTGATAGATGTAGAGTCCGTAGGTCTCCTTGAGCGCATTTTCGAGCACCGGATGCGGATACGTCACTTTCGCCAAACCCTGCTTCCGATCGCAATAATCGATGTGCATGTTGGCCATCAAAGGACCCGGCCGATAGAGCGCGACCAGTGCGATCATGTCCTCGAAGCGATCGGGCTTGAGACGCGCGATCAGCTCTTGGAAGCCGCGCGATTCGCACTGGAAAACCCCGAGCGTGCGGCCGGTGCCAAGCAGCGCGAAGGTCTTCGGATCATCGAGCGGGATCTGCAGCAGATCGACATCGACGCCATCGGTTTCACGCACCAGGGTGCAGGCTTTCTTCAGGATCGACATGGTCTTGAGACCGAGAAAATCCATCTTCAGCAGGCCGGCCTTTTCGACCTGCGACATGTTGAACTGGGTCGCGTGTTTGTCCTTCACCTTGCACACCGGCACGAAGCTGCTGACCGGCCCAGGGGCGATGATGATGCCGCACGCGTGGACGCCCAGATTGCGCCCGAGCTTTTCGAGTGACAACGCGCCGTCGAGCACCCGACGGGTGCGCTCATCTTGATCATAGCGGCTCTTCATCACCTCGACGATCGCGTACTCATTCTTCTTTTCGTCGATCGGCTTGAGGCCCAGGCACACCTTGAGATCGGTCTTGCCGCTGGGATCCGCCGGCACCA
>JANYGY010000006.1 GCA_025362255.1 Planctomycetales bacterium | reverse complement strand
ACGGTCTCAGCCAAGACGTTGTTCGATCCTCCAGGTCTGATCACTGACGGTCAGGAAGCAAAGAAGATCTACGCTGACTGGCTGACCTCGCCGGACAATCCGCGATTCACCAAGGTGATCGCCAATCGCCTGTGGAAACGCGCGTTCGGCCTCGGCCTCATCGAGCCGGTCGACAACCTCACCGATACGACCGTCGCCGCGAATCCCGAGCTGCTCGAGTTCCTCACCAAACTCATGCGGTCAGTCGATTACGACGTGAAGCATTTTTCGCAGATCCTGTACCAGACCGAGGCCTGGCAGCGCGCCGCCAGCCTCAGCGAGCCTGCGGCGGATGTCGCCTATCGCTTTCCCGGGCCGGTGCTGCGCCGGATGACGGCTGAGCAGCTGTGGGATTCGCTGCTGACCCTGGCCGTGCCCGAGCTGGATGGCCGCACCGGCGAAAGCGCGGAACGGCTGTATAAATTCTACGAAGACAACAAAGGCAAAGACGCCAAGGAGCTGTTCGCGGTGGCCCAGGATCTCGGGGCTAGGCGCGACAAGATCCGCGCCATCGAGGCTCAAAGCAAAGATCTGCGCGCGTTGATTGAGAACACCCCCAACAAGGACTCGATCGAAGCCCGCCGGGCGAAGGCCCAACTCAAAGAGCTGAACGAGCAGCGCGAAGAGCTGGTGAATCAGACCGACCCAGGGCGGATGGTCGGGTTCAAGAAGAACCCCAAGGGCGGACCTGAGCAGTTTGTCCGCGCCGATGAACTACCGTCGCCGGCCCCGGCAGGCCATTTCCTGCGCACGTTCGGCCAATCGGACCGCGATGTCATCGAGGGCGCCAACAGTGGCCCGGCGACGACCCAGGCGTTGACCATGCTCAATGGGTTCATCGACCGTGAACTGCTCAAGGAACGCTCGGTCTTGTATCAGGAAATGCTCAAGCCGAAGGATGTCGGCAGCAAGGTCGACATCCTCTTCCTGGCGATCCTCACCCGCCCGCCAAGTCCGGCCGAACGCGAATTGGGCAAGCAGGAGATCGCCCACGCGCTGCTGAATTTCCGCAAAAGCAATCAAGCCGGAGCGGGCGCCGACGTGGCCAAGGAATCGACCAAGGCGGCCTTGCACAACCTCGCGTGGGTGCTGTTGAACGGCAACGAATTCCTCTTTGTGCAATGATGATGGAACCCACATGACCTCACGCATCCGTCTAGCCAGCTCGCAATCCGCGCTGACCCGCCGCGACCTCTTGAGCGGGTTCGCGCGCACCGCTTTCGGGGTCACCGTGCTGAGCGCGCTGCAGCCCTTCAGCGGCTTGTCGGTATTCGCCGGTGAACCCGGCCGACCCCGGCGCACCGCCCGCGCCTGCATCTACCTCTCCATGGGCGGTGGCATGAGCCACCTCGACACGTTCGATCCCAAGCCGGGGCACGTCGATGCCGGGCCGCTCAAAAGCCTGGCGACCAATGTCGATGGTCTGCAGCTCAGCGAAAATCTGCCGCTGCTGGCCAAACATGCCGATAAATTCGCGGTGATTCGGTCGTTGACCTCGAATCAAGGAGCCCACGAACAAGGCCAGTATCTGATGCGCACCAGCTATGAGCTGCGCGGCACCATCCGCCATCCGACCATCGGCGCGTGGGTCGGCAACCTGCTCGGCAAAGCGAATCCGACCCTGCCGCCCTATGTCACCATCGGCGCCGGCAGCGATCACCCGGGTGCCGGATTCCTCGAATCGAAATTTGCGCCGCTGCCGCTGGGCAATCCCGATCAGGGCCTGCCCAACAGCACTCGTCCGGAAGGAGTCACCGCTGACGAATACGCGCATCGGCTGGATCTGCTGAAGACCTTCAACGCCCCGTTCCAGAAAAAATACGACCTCAAGGGCGTGCGCGCCTACCGTGATCTGTACGACGAGGCGGTGACCTTGATGGGCAGCAAGGATCTGACCTCATTCGATATCAAACGCGAAACCGAAGCCCTGCGCACCGCCTATGGCGACAACCCGTTCGGTCAGGGCTGCCTACTCGCGCGACGGCTGGTCGAGAACGATGTGCGCTTCATCGAAGTCGGGCTCGGCGGCTGGGACACCCACGATGACAACTTCGACCGGGTGGCCGACCAAGCGGCGATTCTCGATCGCGGCCTGTCGACGTTGCTCCAGGACCTCAGCGCCCGCGGCATGCTCGATGAGACACTCGTCGTGCTCGCGACCGAATTCGGCCGCACCCCGCACCTTAATCAGAATCAAGGCCGCGATCATTATCCCAAAGCATTCTCGGGGCTGCTCGCGGGCGGCGGCATCAGCGGTGGCAGAATCCACGGTCAGACCAGCGACAATGGTGGCGAGGTCATCAAAGACCCGGTGAAAATCACCGAATTCAATGCCACCATCGGCTACGCCCTGGGCTTACCCCTGGACAAGGTGATCATTTCCCCGTCGGGTCGACCGTTCACGATCGCCGACAAGGGTCGGCCGATGACCAGCCTCTTTAGTTGATCTCATTTCCTTTTTTCGCCGTTTCATCAGGGTTTCACCATGCGATTACCGATTCTGCTGCTCACCGGCCTAACTTTTTGCGGACTCGGGTTACCTGCCGCTGAAACCACGTGGGATCAGCTCAAGGGCGTCCTCGATGCGCGCTGCATCGAGTGCCATGGCGAGAAAAAGCAAAAAGCCGGGCTGCGTCTCGACAGCCCGGAATGGCTGGCCAAAGGCAGCAAAGCCGGCCCGATCGTGGTGCCCGGCAACCCGACCGACAGCAAGCTCTACAGCCGCGCCCTGCTGCCGGATGGCGACGACGATCGGATGCCGCCCAAAGGCGATCGCCTGACCGCGGAACAACTGGCGATCATCAACGGCTGGATCACCTCCCCGGCTCCGACCGCCGCAACTACCGACAAACCAGCAGAAAAGCCGGTCGCGCCACCCGCACCTGAAGACCAGATGACTGCGCCGACGGATGCGAAAAATCCTCAAGGGCAAAAAAAAACTGATGAAATAAAGAAACCTGACGAACAAAAAGACCAAAATAAAACTGACGCCAGTGGCGCAGTAACCACCCCCGCCGTGCCACCGGTTGCCGAGGCCCCGGTCATTCCCGCCCCCGCAGCGCCGCAATTCGCGATCACCGCCCTGGTCGCCCAGCAATATGTCATCACCACGCTGCCCGGCGGCTGGCTGGATGTGAATGCCGCGCACACCAAAAACGGGCTGACCAACGAACATCTGCCGCTCCTTGCCAAAATCGGACCGGCAGTGGCTTTCCTCGATCTGGCAAACTCGGGGATCACCGACAAGCAGCTCAAGGTACTGGCTGACTTCACCAATCTGCAACGCCTGCACCTGGAGAAGACGCCTGTGACCGACGCCGGCCTCGCCGCGCTCAGCGGCTGTCCGCAACTGACCTACCTGAATCTGTTCGGCACTGAGATCGGCGATGGTGGATTGGCGGCCTTGCGCCCTCTGAAGAATCTCGAAGAGCTGTTCGTTTGGCAGACGAAGACCACTCCCGCTGGCATCGCGGCGCTGAAGAAGGTGTTGCCTGAGCTGACCATCACCAGCGGCCCGGATGAACTACCCGCTGACAAGTTGAACGTGAAGAAAAAACGTAAGAAATAACGGTCGAAATCGAATCAGATCCGAATGCAAGGGCAAGGCGGTGGCACCGAGGTAGGCAGGTGAAGCGGCCTGGATTCCGCGCCCCGACGGTCTACCGTTACCGCTGAAAACCTCAGCGGAAGAATATGCGTAACAAGACTCTGGCTTTCGTGCTCGCGGGCGGCAAGGGCACCCGTCTCGAACCTCTGACGGCCGACCGCGCCAAACCCGCGGTGCCGTTTGGCGGCAAGTATCGGATCATCGATTTCGTCCTGTCGAACCTGCTGAATTCCGGGGTGTACGGCATCTATGTGCTGACCCAGTTCAAAAGCCAAAGCTTGATGGAGCACATCCAGGCGACGTGGAATTTCGGCTCGATCATCCCCAGCCATTTCATCACTCCGGTGCCTGCCCAGCAACGTACCGGCGACCACTGGTACCGCGGCACCGCAGACGCGATCTGGCAGAACCTCAATCTGATCAAAGACCGTGATCCGGAAACCATCGCGATCTTCGGCGGCGACCATATCTTCAAGATGAACGTCGAAGACATGAGCGCCTTTCACCTTGAGGCCAAGGCCGATGTCACGATCGCGGCGATCCCGGTACCGATCGCCGAAGCGACCCAGTTCGGGGTGATCCAGGTCGACGAGAACTGGCGCATCACCGGCTTTCAGGAAAAGCCCAAGGACCCGACGCCGATTCCAGGCCGGCCGGATCTCGCGCTGGCCTCGATGGGCAACTACCTCTTCAACCGGGTCGTCCTTGGCGACGCCTTGGCCGCCGATGCCAAGGATCCGGCATCGACCCACGATTTCGGCAAGGACGTGCTGCCCACGCTCCTGGCGGCGGGCAAGCGGATGTTCGCCTTTGATTACAATCGCAATTGCATTCCCGGCAGCACCAATCACGCCAATGATGGTTATTGGCGCGATGTCGGGACCTTGGACGCCTATTACGAAGCGTCGATGGATCTGCGCGCGATCATGCCGCAATTGGATCTCTACAACCAGCAATGGCCTATTCGCAGTGAACCGAACAACCTGCCGGCAGCCAAGTTCGTGCATAATTCCGAGGGCCGCGTCGGCCAGGCGATCCAGTCGATCATCTGCGAGGGCACGATCATCTCGGGTTCGACCGTGGTCGATTCGATCGTCGGCCGCGCCTGTCGGATCAACAGCTTTGCCGAAGTCCATGCCTGCGTCCTGCTCGACGATGTCGAAATCGGCCGCGGCGCGCGGGTGCGCAATTGCATCATCGACAAACACGTGCGGATCCCGCCCAACGATGTCATCGGCTATAATCGCGATGACGACGCCAAACGCTTTCACGTCACCGAATCCGGCATTGTGGTGATCGCCAAGCACCAGGCCGTAGCCCCACCCGTGGCTCGGGTCTGAGCCCCCAGTGCTCGCCACCATCCAAGAGCTGACGTGCGCCAGCGAGCTCCCCGAGGGACTGCTGCCCACCGACGTGGTCCGGGGTGACGGCGTCACGGTCCACTCGCTGACTGCCCATGCGCTATTTGCGATGGAACGGCACAAATGGATCGAAAGCGAAAAAGCGGCGCGGGATGTTGGAGCCCTTGCACTCCGTGAATGGGTCGACCGCTATTGGACGGGACATGTCCGCGCCCGACTGATGGAACACTTCTATGGATGGCGTTGCTGGGGCGCATTCGACGTTGATGATTTCGGCTTGTTGAGCCGCACCACCGTCGAATTCCTGGTCGATCGGAATGTGCTGCATGATGTGGCATCGATTCTTGGCAACGGTGGCGAAAATCTCGATGTGATCGCCTGGGCCACCGCCGACGGGCATGACCTCAATGCGATCATCTGGCTGCTCGAACGCATCGATATCAACGCCAAACGCCACCGTCTGCTCACTGACCATATCCGCCTGTTCATCGATCACCTGCGCTGACGCTACGAGAATCTCATGACTGCCGAAAAGCTGATGAGCCTGACCGTCACCGACCTGCGGGCCCTGGCCGAACGCCATGGCATCAGTGGTCACGCGCGGATGCGCAAGGATCAGCTGATCGGGGCCCTGCTGCCGGTGATCGCAGCCGGCACCTCGATCCCGAAAAACGCCAAGGATACCGCAGCGGCCAAAGTCTCCATGCCGGTAGCAGCAGGATCATCTTCCAGCAGCTCGCGCCCCACCCCCGGTCCGACTCCGGCGAACCAACCATCAGCCGCCGGCCCCAATCCCGGTCTGCCGATTCCCGAACGGTACGGCAGCGATCGCCTAGTGCTGCTGATGCAGGATGCGCACCACATTTTCGCCTATTGGGAAATCACTCCCGAGACGTTTGCGCGCGTCGCCGCCAAGGCCGGGGCCCACGCAGCGCATGTCTTGATCCTGCACACCCCATCAGGACCTGAGCAACGCGACATCGATTTGCGCGGCGGGAATTATTATCTGTCGGTTGCCCCCGGTGCGACCTACCGCGCGGAAATTTCCCTGCGCTCAAAGGACGGCGTCCTGCACCCCCTGGCGGTATCGAATTTCGTCCAGACCCCGCAGGCTGGGCCCTCGCCACGCAGCGATGCGCAATGGCTGGGCATCGATGAGACCTTTCACGAACTGCTCGCCATGGCTGGCTTGCCGGGCCATGAGCCAGCCGGCTCGCTGACCCGCCTGCAGGCCCGTGCAGGTGAAAGCCAGCTGATCCGTGGCGAAGCCGGCAGCTCGTCAGGGCTTTCGTCCACCGCGCGGACCTCGTCACTGCTCAGCAAACGTCCGGACGGCTGATGCCGCCTGATTTGGCGCCGATCGGCCACCTGCTGCTGTTGCTGCACGCGCACCTGCCATTTGTGCGCCATCCCGAGGATCCGTATTTCCTCGAAGAGCAATGGCTGGTCGAGGCGATCACCGAAACGTATATTCCGCTGCTGTCCCGCCTTGAGCACCTGATTCAGGACAAAGTCCACGTCCGATTGACCATGACCTGGTCGCCCCCGCTGTGCGAGATGCTCGCTGATCCGCTGCTCCAGGCGCGATATGTGCAGCGCACTCAACGATTGCTTGAACTCGCCGAACAAGAGGTCCCGGCAAAGGCCGGCACTCCGTTCGCCGACAGCGCGGTGATGTACCGCGACCATTTGCGCTATTGCCTGGAAGTGATGGCGCGATTTGGCGGCAACTTGGTGCGCTGGGTCCGCGAATTGATGGAGGCCGGCGCGATCGAGGTCATCACCTGCACCGCCACCCACGGCTTCCTGCCGCTGATGCTGACCCATGAGGCTAAGCGGGCCCAGATCGAGATCGCGGTAGCGAATTACCGCATCCATTTCGGGCGGGCCCCCAAAGGCATCTGGCTGGCCGAATGCGGTTTCACCCCGGGGGTCGATGAACTGCTGAAAGCCGCAGGCCTGCGCTATTTCTTTGTCGACACCCATGGCATTTATTACGGCGAGCCGCGCCCGCGTTACGGCGTATTCGCCCCGGTGTACACCCCCTGCGGCGTGGCCGCGTTCGGTCGCGATGCCGACAGCTCGCGCAGCGTCTGGAGCGCCGAAAGCGGTTATCCCGGCGATCCGCTGTATCGCGAGTTCTACCGCGACCTCGGCTATGACGGCGAGTACCCCTACATCCGCAAATTCCTGCACCCAGACGGCGTTCGGCGCAATCTGGGCTTGAAATACCACCGCATCACTGGGCAGATCCCGCTGCATGACAAGGCCCCCTACTCTCCCGCCCCAGCCTATGCCCGGGCGATGGAGCACGGCGACCACTTCTATCAGCAGCGGATACACCAGGCGAGCATGCTCGGTGAGCTGATCGGTCGGCCGCCGATCATCGTCTCGCCCTATGACGCCGAATTGTTTGGCCACTGGTGGTTCGAAGGCCCGCAGTTCATCGAAAGTATTTTTCGCGCGGCGCACGCCAGCAACCACTGCGTGATGCCAGTGACCGGCAGCGAATACCTGGCCACCCACGCGGTGAATCAAGTGGTCATGCCCAGCGCCTCGAGCTGGGGCGACAGCGGCTATAACGGCGTGTGGCTGAATCCGTCCAACGACTGGATCTATCGTCACCTGAACATCGCCGAAGAGCGCATGATCGAGGTCGCGCGGCGGTTTTCTGCTGGCCTCGCCACCACCGCGGACCCCTCCCGTGCTTCTGCCCCCAACGACCTGCGCGATGCGCTGAACCAGATGGCCCGCGAACTGCTGCTCGCCCAATCGAGCGACTGGGCCTTCATCATGACCACCAACACCACTGTGCCCTACGCCGTGCGGCGGACCAAAGACCACCTGAACCGCTTCACTAGCCTGTACGACATGGTCCTCGGCAATCGCATCGACCGCCAAGCCTTACGCGACATCGCCTGGCGTGACACGATTTTTGTGGAAATCGATTTCCGCGTCTATTGTTGAACAGCCGCCATCCGGATGTGGACATCTTTTGCGTCGGCTCTGAATCGACCCTGCACCCCGCAGGGCCCTTCAATTCGATAAAAGGCTGCACCCGGCACACCAAACCATCTCGCACTGGCGCTTGGACGGGTTCGGTGTCATCTTCTCGACGATGAGTGACGTACGACCATTCGCGGCGACCACCTGGCACGGCAATTCAGCGCTGGTCGTCGGCCCTTATCGGGTTTTTGAAGTGCTCGGCAGTGGCGGAAATGGACTGGTCTATCGAGCCCAGCACAGCGTCGATCATCGCGAATGCGCGCTCAAGATCCTGTCACCGACGATCGCCTCAGACTCGACGTGGCGCGCGCGCTTCATCCGCGAGGCCCGACAGCTCGCCAAGTTGTCGCATCCTCATGTCGTAGGCTGTGCCGACCTCGGAGAAGCCGACGGCACGCTGTACATGGCTCAGGAACTGATGCGCGGAGGTGATGCCGAAGCGTTGGCCCGCAGCCATGGCGGGGCGCTGCCCGGGATGCTGGCCGCCGCCATAGCCCGCGACGCTGCTCTTGGATTGTCGGCGGTGCACACGGCGCGGTTGATCCATCGCGACATCAAGCCCTCAAACCTGCTGCTCAATGACCAGGGCCGGGCAAAGCTCGGCGATTTCGGCTTGGTTCAAATCCTCGACCAACACCGGCCTTTGACCCTGGGGGGGAAAATCGTCGGCACGCCTGCGTTCATGTCTCCCGAGCAAGTCGAAGGCACCGTCGAGCTCGACTTCCGCTCCGACATCTACGCTCTCGGCGCCACTCTCTATTATCTGTTAACCGGAAAGCCGGCATTTCTCGGCGTTTCTCCGTGGTCAATCTTGAACCAGGTGCTGACTTCACCGCTCCCGGATCCTCGGCGGATGAATCCAGGCATCGACGAGCGCTTGGCTGCAGTGGTCCTCAAAGCCGGCGCTCATCGACGTGAAGAGCGCTACTTCTCGGCCACCACCATGGCCGAGGATCTCGCTCTCATTCTCGACGGAAAAGCCCCGCTGCATGCCCCGGTCACCACTCTTGGCGGAACTCCGCGCATCGAACGTGGACCCGGGCGGATGCCTCGAGTAGTGCTCGCCCGACCACCAGCAGCAGGCGAGGACCCGCTTGCCACCCGCCTGCGCGACGAGCGCTTCGCAGTCGAGCAGGTACCTTCCGCCGCCCAGATCCTGATCCGGATCAATCAGGATCCGCCAGAATTGATGATCCTCGATCTGTCGGATCCAGGGCATTTTACGACGGATCTCATCCGCACATTACGCCGGCGGCCAGAGCATCACGCCCTGCCGATTCTCGTCCTCAGCGACGCCCGCGAAGAAGCCATTGAGGCCGCCTGGCGGGCCGGTGCGAGCCAAGTCTTGGTTGCCAACCACATGAGCCCTGACGACCTGGTGCACCAAGTGCGGCGGGTCATCGGGATGGATGTCGGCGATCTCCAGACGATGCCGATCACCCGTCGATTCAGTCCTCTCGATTCCAGACAACGGGACCGTCAGGAACGGATCGCCGTCATCTGCGCGCAAGCGGTGCTCCAACTCGGGGAATTGCCACGCCCACCAGAACTCGAGGCGATGGTCCCGGCACTCGAAGAACTCTCAGGAGTCCTGCGCGCCGCCGAATCGCCCGCCGAAGAACTCGACGCCGACTGCCATACCCTGGTCCAGTCCACGCAATCGCTCCTGCGTGAATTATCAGAGATGCCCCACCACGGATCGCCCGCTGTCCTGCGCACGGTCGGTCGGGCACTGACCGCACTGGCCCATCGCGCCGCCGCCCCGGATGCCGGTTCGCCACTCTCAGGACGCACCGCCCTGGTGGTCGACGACGATCCAGTGTCACGCCTGATGATGACCAACGCACTGCGCGTGGTCGGCGTCGCCGCCGATGCCGTCAGCGACGCCGGCGGAGCCCTCACCGCAGCGGAACATCGCCGCTACGACCTCGTGCTCTCCGACGTGATGATGGAAGGACTCAACGGCTTCCAATTCGTCGGCAGACTCCGGCTGCTCCCAGGATACGAACAAACCCCCGTGGTTTTCGTCACCTCACTAGCCGACTTCGACCAATTTTTCCGCACCGTCCCCGGGGGTGCCTGCGACCTCATCGCCAAACCCTTTCTCCTCACCGAACTCGGCCTGAAAGCCCTCATTCACCTCGCCGAAGCCCCGTTGACAGCCATTTCGTCCTCTCCATAGTCCCGCCCTTCTGCGCCACCGCGGTCACAACCAGTCCAAGCGCGATTAGCTCAGTTGGTAGAGCAAGGGATTCTTAATCCCTGGGTCCTAGGTTCGAGTCCTAGATCGCGCACCA
>JANYGY010000262.1 GCA_025362255.1 Planctomycetales bacterium | reverse complement strand
CTGTTGGGCAAAGGTGCTTACTGATCTAGATGTTCGATCGGCCTGGCGCGGTGATGCCTGTGATCACAAGGGTGACGACGCCGATTCTCCATGAGCGAAGATGGTGATTGAGCTATACGAACGACACGGGTCGTCGTCGTTTTCAACCGAGCGGAGTTGCTAGATCGTTTTTTGCGTATGGACTGGACACCCGTGGGAGCGCCGGTGGCTGGCATCTGGCGCGAGTGGTGGGATCTCGGTCGTGGAAATCGGTCACTGACAGACCCTCAGTTGGCAGTCAAAGAAATCCCCGCCAACTGAATCCCACCTGCCGGCGTGGCGAGGGCGCGGGCGAAGCGTTCGCCCGGGGTCCATTCGGGGACCAGGGTTTTGAGCACGGTGGCGAGCTGGTGGCGGTCGCCGGCGTGGCAGGCTTGCAGCAGCAGGTCGATGCGGGCGTTGAGTTGGGGCCAGGGGATTGGGCTGGGTTTGGCGATCAGGATGCCGTCGACGTTGGTGCCGCCTTCTTTGTCGTCGATGATCAGTTCTTCGTAGAGTTTTTCGCCGGGGCGAAGACCGGTGAAACTGATTTTGATGTCTTCATCCGGGCGGTGACCGGTCATGAAGATGAGTTGGCGGGCCATGTCAGCGATCTTGACCGGTTCGCCCATGTCGAGGATGAAGATCTCGCCGTGGCTGGCCATCGCGCCGGCTTGCAGGACCAACGACACCGCTTCGGGGATGAGCATGAAAAAGCGGGTGATCTCGGGATGGGTGACGGTCACCGGGCCGCCGTGGGCGATCTGATCGAGAAACCGGGGCATGACGCTGCCGCTAGAGCCGAGCACATTGCCGAAACGCACCGCGCACAGCTTGGTGGTCTTGGCCGGGAAATTCTGCAACAGCAATTCGCACACCCGTTTGGTGGCGCCCATGACGTTGGTCGGACGCACCGCTTTGTCGGTGCTGATGAGCAGCAGACGCTCGACTCCGGCGGCGTCGGCGGTGGTCAGCAGATTGCGGAAGCCGTTGACGTTGTTGAGGACTCCACGCGCGGGATTGTCTTCGACCAGCGGCACGTGCTTGTAGGCGGCGGCGTGGAAGACCACCTGCGGCTGATGGCGGGCAAAGATGCGCTGCACGTCGGCGGCAGACTGGAGATTATCCATGACTGCTTCGACCGTGAGATAGGGAAACTTTTCGCGGATCGCCAGATCGATCGCATAGAGATTGAATTCGGAGTGATCGAGCAGGACCAGGGTCGCCGGATTCATCGCCGCGATCTGATGGCACAATTCACTGCCAATCGAACCACCAGCGCCGGTGATCAGGATCCGTTTTCCGTGCAGCGCACTGCGCACTGGTGCCGGATCGAGATTGCGCGACGGCCGCGAGAGCAGGTCCTCAAGCGCCAGATTGCGTAATTCCGGATGAAAGTCCTGACTGAAGGCCGAGGTGAATCCCTTGGCGATCATCACGCGTAATTTGAGATCCATGCAGGCGGAAAATAGTTCGCGCACCGACGCCGGCGGCAGGTGCAGGATGGCGACCACCAGCAAGTCGGGACGGGTACGCGCAACGACTTCGGCAAGCTGATCGCGACCACCATAGACAGACGATCCATGGATGCCGGCCCCGAGTTTAGACGGTTCGTCATCGAGAAATCCGACGATGCGGAAATTTCCGATGCGGGTCATCTCTCGGTGGACCAGTTCGCCAAGCGATCCGGCGCCGAAAATCAGCACCCGCTGCTTGGCGCGATTGGGGCTCCATTCCATGGCCAGGCGCGTACCGAGTCGGATGCCACCGCAGAGAAATAGCGCGAGAATCGCCTCGACCGCGAGAAAGGCGAGACCGTATTGATGATTACCGACCATCAGATCGAAGCCCATCGCGGCCCCGGTGCCGAGCACGATTCCCAGCGCCAGCACCACCAGCGCATGCGTGCCGGTGAAACGGACCATCGCCCGATACAAGCCGTACGACCAGAACACCGCCATGCGCACGGCGAGCATCACCACCAACGTGATCCATGAGGACCACATCGGCGGAACCTGCAGGATTGCCGCGGTCAACCCATTGGCGACGAGCAGCGCCCCGAGATCGATCAAGGTCCAGATGAGATAGTTGAGCACTCGACCATTGATCGCCGAGCGGGCGACCACCGCTAATTCCGGCTCGCGCGGCAACGTCGACGAACTCACTGAGTCGAGCCGCTTGCTGAGCGGCGTCGGAGTCGGCGGGATGGGCAAAGGATTCATCGCAGCTGTTTCAAGGTCATCACGCCGGAAAAACCAGCGGGCCTGGCGGCAGCAGGCGGCGGGTGTCGACCACCGGTACCCCATGCGCCAGGATTTCTGCAGCGAGGAATTCCGAGTGAGCGGTCACCAAAAGAAAACAGTCATGGTCAGCTGACATGGGCTGATTCTGGCGACCGGCGATATCAGCATGTTCGCGACTGCTGGGCAACACCGGCACATGCGGATCATGATAGGTGACCCGGGCACCTTTGGCTTCGAGTTGCTTGAGCAGAACCAACGCCGGACTTTCGCGGATATCGTCGATGTCGGCTTTGTAGGCGACTCCGAGCATCAGGACGCGGCTGCCTTTCAAGGGTTTGCCATGCTGGTTCAAGCAGTCCTGAACCTTGCCCACGACCCACGCCGGCATCGCCCGATTGATCTCTCCGGCGAGTTCGACGAACCGCGGATTGAGCCCGAACTCTTTTGCCTTCCACGTAAAATAGAATGGGTCGAGGGGAATGCAGTGGCCACCCAGACCCGGGCCAGGCCAGAATGGCATGAATCCAAAAGGCTTGGTCGACGCCGCCCGAATCACTTCGAACACATCGATGCCCATGCGATCGAGAATCACCTTGGTCTCGTTGACCAAGGCGATGTTCACGGCGCGAAAGATATTCTCGAACAGCTTGGCCATCTCGGCGACCTGGGTGCTCGAGACCGCGACCACCTGCTCGACTATTTTTTCGTACAAAGCGACCGCCAGATCGCGGCTCGGGGCGTCATATCCGCCGACGAGTTTCGGAATGGTGCGGGTGGAAAACTGATCGTTGCCCGGATCTTCACGCTCTGGACTGAAAGCGAGATGGAGGTCCACGCCGACCATCAGACCCGAACCGGCTTCGAGCAGTGGCTTGACCACTTCGACGGTGGTGCCGGGCCAGGTCGTGCTTTCGAGAACCACCAAGGTGCCCGGGCGAAGATGCGGCGCGATGGTGATCACCGTCTGTTCGATAAAGCGCAAATCCGGCTGCAGGTGATCATCAAGCGGTGTCGGCACGCAGATCAGCACCGCGGAGCATTCGGCGATATGTGAAAATTGCGTCGTTGCCCGAAAGCACGACCGCGCAGCCGCGATGCGCGCATCGGCGATGTGCCGAAAGTAGGATTCACCAGCGCCGATTTTGCGCGGCTTCACCGGATCGGTATCGAACCCGATGACTGAAAACCCGGCCTCGGCGGCGGTCAGCGCTAGCGGCAGACCGACATAGCCGAGGCCGATGACGCCGATGACGGCGTGGCGCGAAGTGATCTGCGCTACCGACAAGCCCTGGTGGCTCATGCGCGCTTGGGAACCCCGATGGGAAATACCGTCAGGCCATATTGAGCGACCCGCTGATCATCGTACTGGTTGCGACCATCGAAGATCGCGAGCGCCTTCAACTGCTTGGCCAAGCGGGCGAAATCAGGGCGGCGATACGGCCGCCACTCAGTCATCAGGCACAGCACATCAGCGCCTTCGGTCGCAAGATATTCATCGGTATGATACGTCACTCCGGGCAACTCGCCGAGCGATTTCTTGGTTTCGTGAATCGCCTTGGGATCATTGCAGCGGACGCGCGCGCCAGCCGCCGCGAGATCGCGCACCAGATCGAGGGCGGGCGCCTCGCGCACGTCGTCGGTGTTCGGTTTGAAGGCCAGACCCCAGACCGCGACGGTCAAGTCACCAAGCTGCCGGCCGGTCAGTTCGCACCACGCGGCAAGCTTGCGTTGGATCACCTGCTTTTGCCGTTGATTGATCCGATCAACCACGTCAAGCAGTTCGGCATGATAGCCGCCCCCTTCGGCGGTGCGCGCCAGGGCCCGGACATCTTTGGGAAAACAGCTACCGCCGTACCCGACCCCGGGATGGAGGAACTGCATCCCGATGCGCGCATCGGCGCCGACACCCTGACGGACTTGGCGCACATCCGCGCCGACGCATTCGCAGATGTTGGCGATCTCATTGATGAAGGAGATCTTGGTCGCGAGCATCGCGTTGGCGGCGTACTTGGTCATCTCGCTGCTGCGGATGTCCATGGTGTAAACGCGTAGACCGTTGCGGATGAACGAGCCGTACAAGTCGCGCAAGATAGCTTCGGCCTTGGGCGTATCGACGCCGATCACGACCCGGTCTGGGCGCATGAAATCGTCGACCGCCGACCCCTCTTTGAGGAATTCAGGATTCGAGGCGACGTCGAACGGAATCGTCGACCCGCGCTTGTTCAACTCGTCGGCGATCCAGCCACGCACCTGATCCGCGGTGCCGACCGGAACCGTGCTTTTGGTGATGACCACGGCGTAGGCCGACAGATTGCGCCCGATATCGCGCGCCGCCGATTCGACATATTTCAGATCGGCCCGGCCGTCGTGGCTCATCGGCGTGCCGACGCAGATGAACACCGCCTCGGCCTGGGGCAGCGCATCAACCGCGGCGGTGGTAAATTGCAGACGTTGGTGGCGAATGTTGTCGGCCAGCAATTCCTGCAGTCCGGGCTCATAGATCGGCACTTCACCGCGACAAAGCTTGGCGATTTTTTCGGCGTCGACATCGACACAGACGACGTTGTTGCCCATTTCGGAAAAACAGGTGCCGGTGACCAGCCCGACGTAGCCGGTGCCGAAGATTGCGATTTTCATGACGTGCTTTCCCGATGACGCGGTTCGACGCGCAAGAGCCGGTGATACCAGCGACGACGCACGCTCAGGCGCAGGGTCAGAGGCTGTTGCCGGATGCGCGCCGCGCATTCGGCGGCAGTCCACCCCTGCAACCGGGCTTCAAGCAGGAATTCGCCGATCGCAGCGTCATAGCCCGGCTTGTTGTCCCACCAGTGGTCCATCCACGGAGCGGCGGCCTGCAACACCGGAGTGCGCAGACCTGGCATATGCTGAAACACTTGCCCATAGGCGAGCTGCTCGACCAGCCAGTGGGTGACTCCCTGCGCCATCAGGCCATCGGTCAGTTCAGCGACCTGGTCGATCAGACCGCGCTCAGCCCAGGGCACGGCCATCACGCCGGCATTCCACATCGTGCACGGGGCGCGGATGGTCAGGCCGGCGGCGGTCTTGCCGCGCACCTGACGCCACAGGGTCTGCTCGCCGGCGCGCCGACTGCGGTCGATGTCGCGCTCCTGCATGTGCATGAAACGCGTGCCATCAGCGAGCACCGCGAGAAAGCTGCCGAGGTCGCGGCGGACGATGATGTCGGAGTCGAGGTAGACGAGGTTGGCCTCACCGAGCGTGGCGAGGTGCTGGAGCACACCGATCTCGCAGCGGAAAAAATAATTCGTCGGACCTTTCCAGCGGGCCACGGTCGCGGCGTCGACGGCGATGATGCGGATGGTGTCCGCGAGCCACGCGAATCGCTGCGGATGATCGGTGACGATCGTCACCTCGACCTCTGCCGCGGGCGGCAGATGGGCGAGCACTGAGAGCATCGCATAGGCGGTGCGCACGGCGTAGATCGACTGATCGCCGATCGCCAGTGTGGTGAAACGGGTCAGCACGGCGGGCGCCACGCCGCAAGTGCGGCCAAGGCGACATCCTGCTGGGCATCGCTGAGCGTCGGATGCAAAGGCAGGCTCAGGATGGTGTCGTGAATGCGCTCGGTGATGGGGAAGCTGCCGACCGGGAACCCGAGATCGCGATAGGCGCCCTGAAGATGCGGCGGAATTGGATAGTGCACGATCGACGGCACGGCCGCGGCGAGCAGGTGCGCTTGCAGATGGGCGCGGTGCGCGGTGCGCACGGTGAATAGATGATGAGCGGTTTGCAAACCGGCAGGAAGTTCCTGGCGGCGCAGGCCTGCGGCTCCGACTACCGGTTCGTAACGCGCCGCGAGTTGAGCCCGGCGCGCATTCCACGATTCGAGCCGGCGCAGTTTGACCCGCAGCAAGGCCGCCTGCAATTCGTCGAGTCGACTGTTGCGGCCGGTGACCTCGCAGACGTAGCGCTGCTTTGAGCCGTAATTGCGCCGCACACGCACGGCTTCGGCCAACGTCGGATCTGCGGTGGTGATCGCGCCTGCTTCACCCGCTGCGCCAAGATTTTTGGTCGGATAGAAACTCCAGGCAACGATGTCGCCATGGCTGCCGATGCGCCGGCCGTGGTAGCGGGCGCCATGGCACTGGGCGGCGTCCTCGACCACTTTCAATCCATGACGACGAGCGATCGCCAGCAGCGGATCCATATCGGCCGGAAGACCGTAGAGATGCACCGGCATCAACGCCCGCGTGCGCGGCGTGATGGCCCGTTCGACCAGCGCCGGATCCAGATTGCAGGTACCCTCAAGCGGCTCGACCGGAATCGGACGCGCACCGATCTGGCTGATCGCGAGGAACGTCGCGATGTAGGTGTTGGC
>JANYGY010000211.1 GCA_025362255.1 Planctomycetales bacterium | reverse complement strand
AAGAGACAAACACTTTTGAAGAGTTTGATCCTGGCTCTACATCATTACTTCATACCAAAATTCAAAAGAATTGATCTGAAGCGGTTGGTTGTCAGGTGTTCCGAAGAACACCCAACGGTGTGTTTCGTCTCCCTCTACAGCTATTGCGTTGTCAATCCAATCACACCTCAGCAGCCTTAGCCACCTCTGCGCAACCGGCCCGCTTGGGCGGGGAACAAACTCTGTCGTCTCGCCCCTCTTCGTCAAGCACGACTTTCTTCCGATCGCCGTCCACCTTCTACTCGCTTTTAAGCCCTTTCGGACCCTTTTGCTCGCGGTGGGCGGCGCATCATGTGACGCTTTGAAACCTGTCAACAGGTCACTTTTCCATTGTCGAAATTTACCAAGGAATCGGGGTTTTTCCCGGTGCGTTTGGCATTTCCCGGACCAATCGTGGTGTTAGGTAGCCGGGCAGGCGGGCCGCCATGGACTGAAGCATTTCGATCGCCCGTTGGTCGCTCACCTGAAAATGGCCGGCGCCTTGCACGCGATCGAGTTGGTGCAGGTAATAAGGGATGATTCCTGCGGAAAAAAGCGCCTCGCTGAGTGCCACCTGGACGTCGACGTCATCGTTGACGCCAGCGAGAAGCACCGCCTGGCTGAGCAGTGTCACGCCGGCTTGACGAAGTTTCAGGCAGGCGGCAATAACCTCGGGCGACAATTCGTGCGGGTGATTAACGTGCAGGACCATCACCGGAGTCAGTCGCCCGGAGGTAAACCATTCGATGAGGGAGTCCGTGACCCTTGCTGGCAGCACGATCGGTAAGCGCGTATGCAGACGCAGCCGGCGCAGATGCGGGATCGCCGTGAGATACTTGGCCAGATCTGACAGTTGACTGTCAGGCAGGGTGAGCGGATCGCCGCCAGAGAGCAATATTTCGCTGACGTCCGGATGGCTGGTCAGATAGTCAATCGCTGGGCCCCACCAGCGCTTACCGCGCGGCAGTTCTTCGTACGGATAATGCCGTCGAAAGCAGTACCGGCAGTGCACGGCGCAGGCTCCCGTCGTGACGAGCAGCGCTCGTCCCTGATATTTATGCAGGAGTCCCGGCTGCGGGGCGCAATTCGATTCAGCCAGGGGATCCGCGGTATACCCGGGGAATTCGCGGAGTTCATCGCCGAGGGGCACGACTTGGCGGAGAAGAGGATCGTTGAGGTCACCCGGGCGCATCCGGGCGGCAAATCCGCGCGGCACGAGCAACCTGAATGAGGCGGCTGCCGCTCGGGCTGCCGGCAACGCGGCCATCGGTAACGACAGGACCCGCCATAATTCGTCAACATCACGAATCGCGTCAGCGAATTGGCTTTGCCAGGATTCGCCGCTGTACGGCTGGGCACTAGCCTGGGTGGAGTCGATTGCTACGGTGCCGCCCGCACTGCCCGAGGGATGACCCTCGATGGCATTTTCCACGGTCGCCAGAGTGGCGGCAAGATCATCAGACGACAGCGTCAACGGAGACATTCCATGGGTTCCATGAATATCGGTGAAGTCGGCAAGGGCACGCGGCTCATCTTTGACAATCAGCCATGGCTGGTGCTTGAGGTGAACTTTGTGAAACCGGGCAAAGGCAACGCCTTTTACAAACTCCGGGTTCAGAACCTGGTTACCGGCAACACGCTCGAAAAGACCCTGCGTGGCGGTGAAAAGGTCGAAGGCGCCGATGTGGCGGACGCGAACATGCAGTTTCTCTATGCTGACGCCAACGGATTCGTCTTCATGGATCAACAGAGCTTTGAGCAATTGACCATTTCGACCAAGATCATCGCCGACACCAAGGACTTCCTCCTCGAGAACATGGAATGTTCGGTGACGTTGTGGAACGGCGAGCCAATCCAGGTGCGGCTGCCGAATACCGTGGTCATGGAAATCGATTACACCGAGCCGGCGATCAAGGGTGATACCCAGAGCCGCGTGATGAAGATGGCCAAGCTCAAAGGGACGGGCGCCGAGATCCCGGTGCCTATTTTCTGCGCGATCGGCGAAAAGATCTCGATCAACACCCAGCTGCGCGAATACGCCGGCCGCGCCAAGTAATCGCCGTCTGATTTTTTGGAAGTTCACGAACGGCGGCCGATTGGCCGCCGTTCGTCTTTAGCTAACTTAGGATCATGGAATCTGATTCACCCATTCGACGGTCGGCGATGAATCTCGGGCGAATCGGTGCGACTTGGCGGCCCTCAGCATCGGCTGATACGCTTCGTCAGAGGGCTGAATTGGTGAGCCGAACGCGACGTTTTTTCAATGATCGCGGGGTACTTGAAGTGGAGGTGCCGGTGCTTCAAGGCGGCGCCAATCTCGATCCTGGCGTCGAGCCGTTCACCCTCACCACCCCGGAGGGTCGTCGGTATCTGCCGACCAGCCCCGAGCATCCGCTCAAACGCCTCGTCGCCGCTGGGTATGGGGCGGTCTGGACGTTGGCGCCGGCTTTTCGAGCGCATGAAAAAGGCCGCAAACATGCACCGGAATTCCGCATGTTGGAGTGGTACCGTCCGGGTTGGGATGATTGGCAGCTGTTGGATGAGGTGCTGGCCCTATTTGATGAATTGACCAGCTGGGGCACGACTCACGAAGTGCTCGGCTATCGCGAAGCTTTTCGACGTTTTGTCGGCATTGATCCGATCACCGTCGGTTCGCCTGAGCTGCTCGCACTGCTCGGCGCGCAGGCGTCAGTCGCGACCTTGGCGGATGGCTCGTGTGACCGTTTGGTGGCGTTCGACTTGTTACTGACCGAACGAATCGAGCCGAAACTTGGGGTGGGCCAGTGGAGCGTGCTCACCGACTACCCGACCCACGTGGCGGCGCAGGCGCGGTTGCGGGCTGATGAGGATGAGCATCCGGTGGCGGCACGGTTTGAGATCTATCGCGACGGCGTCGAGTTGGCGAATGGCTATTGGGAATTGACTGATTCCGCTGAACTCGCCGGCCGATTGGAGGTCGAGCACGCCAAGCGCTCCGGCCAAAACCTGCAACGCGATGTGCGTTTCGAGGCGGCGATGCTCCACGGGTTGCCCGAATGCGCCGGCGTCGCCGTTGGATTTGATCGCGTGGTGATGCTCGCCCTTGGCCTTGGCTCAGTCGCTGAGACGCAGGCGTTTGCCGTAGGAAACGAATAACTTTTTTGCTCAGGGGCTTTGCCCCTACGGCCTTTCAGGCCTACCCCCGGGCTTTGTCGCAGCTCATTTTCATAGCTTCGCTCTGAAAATGTGGGCGGATGGGCTTTGCCCATTGTATCCGCCCACCGCCGCTCGGCGCCCGGATCACCTCTGGCCTCACCAATAAGCGCCACAACGTCGAAAAAAAAAAGAGCATCCCGCGGGGCGAAATTTCGGTGGCATCGACGCCCTGCATCCGCAGGCGTTGGATGTAGTTGCGCAGCACGCGATTGGCCAGGCTGATGTCGCCAATGCGCCGTTTGAGGTCGGTGGTGCAGTTGTCGATCAGCGAGTCGAAGGTGATGTCGCCGGTGGCGA
>JANYGY010000195.1 GCA_025362255.1 Planctomycetales bacterium | reverse complement strand
ATAGACGGGAAGCTGATGCAGGCGTTGAAGGATCGCGTCCTCATGCTGCGTGGCTGAAACCTCGGAGGCCTCGGAGCGGCGAGCGGTGGCGTTGGCCCGACGGACATCTTTGGCCCACAAGGCGAACTCATAAGAGCTGCTGAACAGATGATGACGATCACGCAGACTTTGCGGCGGAGCGTCAGCGGCCAGTTGCTGATTCAACCAAGCATCGAATGCCAGACCGGCTGCGGTTATTTCAGCTTGGTCTGCGGGCTTGGTTACGTCACTTTTATGATTACCAAAAACCGTCGTCAAAGTCGCACCATCCGTGCGGTTGGTGTGTTGTTCGAGATAATAAGCGAGCAACGACAATTCACGCAATTCACTGCGGAAATCATAGGTCATGGCCGTGGCCGGGGGATTTCCACGACTGACGCCGGCGGGAAATCCACGTGCCGCGTAATTCGCCTTGACCGCCTCCACCGGCACCGGGTGGACCAGGTTCATGATTCCGCGCGCACCGAAAAGTGCCGCCGAACTCCACAGCACGACTTCGATCACCAGGCGCAACTGCGGTTTGGGATTATAGTCACGGATGATGCCGCACAGGCCGTTCACTCCATGATACAAAGCCAGGGCGATGAACAGGGCATAGGATGCCTGCCACCAAGGATTGTTCAGCCGGGCCGCGACCGTCAGACCGGTCGACACGGCATCGCTGGTGAAATGCTGGATCGCAAAATGGGTGAATGCGAGACCCAGCAGCAACACCGCGCTGACCCGTTGCATCAACCACTGTGTCGAGCCGGTACGCCGGGAAATATACGGGAAAGCCACGGTTATCTTCCTCCACCTGGCAAGACGTCGGACAGGATCGGTTGGACATTCCAATGCAGCACCAAGGGCACCGCCCCGACCGCCAACAGACCACCGACCAGGATCGCCAAGCCCCAGAACAACCGCTTGTGATGGGTGGTGCGGATAACCACGAAATCGACGTAAAGGATCCGCAGGCCATTGAGACCGTGAAACAGGAGCGCAGCGAACAACGCCAGCTCGCCCAATTTGAAATCGGGCTCCTGCATCCGCCGGATCATCAGGTCATAAACCTCAGGCGAGGCGTTGGCCTTGGTGATCGAGATCACGTGGAAGATCAGGAAAACCAGCAGCCCAAGACCCGAGATGCGATGCAGGACAAACGCCAAGCTGCCGGTAAACCAGCGATAGGCGCCGCCGATCTGGGACGGGATGGGGTTGGTCAGCGCACTCTGCGGACCGCGATCAGGGTGGTACACAGTGTGTTCCCGTGGGATTAAGGCTCAGCTGTAAGGTCGCAGCGGTCACCCGCAAGGCGACCGCGGGATAAGACCCTCGTCATGTTCGAGGCGCATTGATGGGGGCGCACCGCGTGGGTGCTGACGATCGCCCCCTTTCAGGAATTGGGTGAGCATTTAGCCTGTCGCTCCCGACGACGGGACTGTAGCTCAAAGGTCAGAGCGGGGGTCTCATAAACCCAAGGTTGCTGGTTCGAGTCCAGCCAGTCCCATTTTTTTGCTCGCCGTGCCATCCACTAATTTGAATATTTCTCAGCTTTATCCGGTTTTTTTTGAGGATCTCCGACCGTGCGGGTAGATTCATTATTACCTGCGCCAAAAACTTTTGTTTGACTGGAAACTAAAACGGTTTATCAAGTTTCTCAGGTACCTAACCCCTGGAGATCCCATGCGTACTGCCCTGCTCTTCCCCGTTCTCGCGACCGCCCTGGTCTTCGGACTCACAAGCTGCAAAAATGATGACGATGACACCGCGGCTACCCCGCCGGGTAACATTCCACAAGAAGCCCAAGCCAAAGGGTACACCTCACTCGTGAATGCGGTCGGCACTGCGGGTCTCGCAACTACGTTGAGCGGCACCGGCCCGTTCACCGTCTTCGCTCCCAGCAATGCCGCATTCAATGCGGTCAGCACTTTGACCGCCACGTTCACCCCCGCGCAACTCAGCAGCGTTTTGACCTATCATGTGCTCAGTGGAAATGTCGGATCAGCTGCAGCTTTGGGCGTCGCCGCCGGTGCGGGTGAAGCCACCACCGTCAACGGCGCCAAAGTCTATCTCGATGTCGTCGGTGGTTCATTGTATGTCAATCAGGCCAAGGCCGGCCCATTGGACGTGCCTGCGTCCAATGGCGTTATCCATGGTCTCGACGCTGTGATCACGCCACCGAACAATGTGTATGCGACGTTATCGACCTATGGCCTTACTAGCCTCAAGGGTGCCGTTGATACCGCTGGGCTGGCGAGCGCTTTGACCGGCTCGGGCACTTTCACCGTGTTCGCGCCAACCAATGCGGCGTTCAGCGCCGTTTCCTCGACCACCGCTACTTTGACGCCGACTCAACTTGGTAACGTTCTAAAATACCATGTGCTGACCAGCACCGTCAAGGCCAGCACGGCGATCACCGTCGCTGGTGGGTCGAGCAACCAGATTCTGACCCTCCTCGGTGGATCAGACAAGGTGACGTTGACGGTTCCGTCTGGCGTGCTGAAAGTGAATGCTGCACGTGTCACGCTGTTCAACATCCGCTGCACCAATGGCGTGATCCACGTCATCGACGCAGTCCTGATTCCGTCGCCGACCGGCATCGGCTGAGTTTCATTCCAGATTGTCAGGCTTCGTGCCAGCGGCTCACGCTTTCCAGCGTGGGCCGCTGGCTTTTTTCGGTGGGGTAGACCGTCATGAACAATGGCCCTTCGATCGGCTCGCCGGCTTGCGACGTGATCGTGTGACCCAGGGGATGCTGGAATTTCTTTTCCGCGACCAACGACACCTCGCTGGTCATGAAATGGAGCGCAATCGCTCGGCGTGGGCGGCCGCTGCGGTTGGCGTGCGAGCCATGCCACGTGTACGGATGATGCAAGTGCAGGCAGCCAGCGCGCACCGGGGTGCGCACGACATTCACCACATGGCCCTGCCAGGACTCGGGCATCGCGTGGAAATCGGTGATCGTGTGCAGGTAATCAATCGCGTTGCCCCAACGATTGCTGCCCGGCACCATCGACATGCAGCCGTTGTCGTCGTCGACATCATCAAGGGCGAGCCAGGCGGTGACCTGGGTGTCGGCAGGCGTGATCGGAGCCCAATACGGACTGTCCTGATGCCACGCATTGACTCCACCCAACTGAGCCGGCTTGTATTGGATCTGATCGTGCCACAGGCGCAGGCCGCGGGCCCCGGTCGCCTGCTGCACCGCGGCGACCACCAGCGGGTTATGGATCAGATCGCGGAAGGCTTCGCTCGCCTGCCAGATGTTGACTATCTGCCACACCGGCTTGGTGTCGTCGCCCGTGAGGTTGGAGAGTCGAAACGGCTGCACCTTGGTGGGATCACGATGTTCGCGCATCACCCGCTCAAGCTCGGCGCGCAGGACATCGACCCCGGCGAGGTCGATCACCTGACCGGCGTTCACGAATCCATTGCGTTGGTACAATGTGATCTGCTCGGCCGTAAGCGCCGGAGGCAAGGTCGAGATAGCGGGCTGAAGGTGCGTGCTCATGGCGAATCTCCGCGGTTGATGATGGCGCTGAAAATCGGGTTCGCCATACACTGGCGTTACCGCAATCTGGATCAGGATAAGATTCCATGCGCTTGATCACCCCGTCTGAATTCCGCCCGGTGGTGCGCATCGCCAATCGCCATGCGGTCAGCAGTGGGCAGGTGTGGGGGCCGCGTACGATTCCTGATCTGCAATTCATCTGTCCGTTGCGCGGCAGCTTTTTCCTGCGCCAAGGGGCCGAAGAATGGGTGGCCAGACCGGGACAGGTGCTGACCATCCTGCCCGATGTGGCGCACTCCATCGGACTGGTCCCGGGCAGCGGGTCTGGAGAGATGTCCGGCATGCATCTCGAACTCATTCCTGGAGTGCAGTGGGCGGCCGGTGAATACCGCTGCGACCCCCTGCCGCCCACGGTATCGACGCCTGCCGATGGGGCGGAAATCCAAGCCGCATTCACGCGCGCAGCCCAGGCCCACGCCAGCTATGGTCGCCTGCGCGACGCCTTGCTGTCGACGATCGCGGGAGAAGCACTGCTGCGTCTTGCCAGCTCATGGGCAGCCCGCGCCACGCCACGCGCGAGTTCCAAGGTCAGCGGCATGGTCGCCCACATCCGCCTGCACGCTGTCGCCGGCGTTGATCGTCACGAGCTGGCGCGCGTCTTCGACCTGACTCCTGAACACGTCAACGCCTTGTTTCGCCGCGAGCTCGGCCTGACGCCACGCGATGTCCTCAATCACGAGCGCTGCCGCCTAGCATATCGGCTGATCCACGATGAAGGATTACCGATCGCCACGGCCGCACTGCGCGCCGGCTATCAGGACACGTTCTATTTTTCGCGGGTCTTCAAGCAGATCTACAGCATGCCGCCGTCACATGCGCGCTAGTGGTTCGATCAGACGGACGTTCACCACATCCGGCGGCGGTGATCCGGACCCGGATCGACCAGGCCATCAAGCCAACCGGCACTGGCGCCGGGCAGACTGTCGTAAATCGGAATGTAGGGCTTGAGGTCGAGCACAGGCGTGCCGTCGAGCAGGTCGTGCCCGCTGATGTCGATACGCACACCATAGATGTCGGTGATGCGCACCACCGACAAGCCGATCGGATTGGGCCGATCGGGGGCGCGGGTGGCGAACAAGCCGCGTTTGACCTTGTCGCGCGGCGGCACGATCTGCGGCCGCCAGCCGTGGCTGTGATGGAACCAGAACAAGACGACCAGATGGGTGAATGACGCCAGATCCTTGAGCATGTTTTGAGTGCCGGTCGGCTTGCCATCGTGCCCGAGAAGCGTGCGCCGGAGCACGATCGAACCGCTGGCTGGTTCGCCAATGCCAGATTGCCGGGGTGCGTCCTCGCGATTTTTGAAGGGCGAACGGACCACCCCAATCGGGTGCATGGTCAGCGCCATATCGTCGGGCAGGTCGCAGCCCGGGTCGCGCGCGGCGCGTGGCGGCTTGCCTGAACCAGTGGTGCGATTCAACGGATCAAGGCTCATCCGCGACCGTTTCGCATCGCCATTCGCAGCCCAGCCGGATCAGCCACGGGGCACGGGCGGATCGCGCCGACCAAGCAGGTCATGAATGGCGCGCAGGTCTTTGAGCACCGCCAACAGCTCGCGCGCGGGGACGACATTCGGTCCATCGCTGAGTGCCTTCGCCGGCTCGTCGTGGGTCTCCATGAACACGCCCTCGACACCCACCGCCATTGCCGCCCGCATCATC
>JANYGY010000245.1 GCA_025362255.1 Planctomycetales bacterium | reverse complement strand
CCTCGCCCGTCGGCGTCTTGAGCACCTTGTCCTGGAAGTACTCCGCGTTCGCCTGTTTTGGCCGGGAGGAGAGCGAGGCGCTGATGTCCTTTTGCAATCCGGCGACGAAATCCTTGTAGCTCTCATTCGCCACGACGGTCAGGACGTTCACCTGATGGACGATGGCCGGGTCGTCGATGCGGTCTCCGCTTTGATTGCGAGAGAGCCGCATCCCGCGGCCGACTTCCTGGCGGCGGGAAACCGTGTTGTCGCTGTGCTTCAGCGTGCAAATCACGAAGACGTTGGAGTTGTCCCAGCCTTCCCGCAGAGCGGAGTGGGAGAAGAGAAAACGCACCGGCTCTGTGAAAGTGAGCAGCCGTTCTTTGTCGCGCAGGATGAGGTCGTAGGCGTCCGCATCTTTGGATTCACCGGCAGACTCCCCGCGCGCCTCCACCTCGGGGTTCACCATTCGCTTCGTCTTCTTGTCGATGGAGAAATACCCCTCGTGCGTCTTCTTCCCAGCGAGGCTGCGGAGGTGATGGTTGTACGGCGTGTCCTCCAGCGTCTGCACTTCGTTGAGCTGGGCGAGGTATTCCTCCTCGAAGATTATTGCGTATTCGCCGTCCTGCTCACCAGCCTCGTTGTAGCTGCGATACTTCGCCACCTCGTCGATGAAGAATAGCGAGAGCACTTTGATGCCCTGCGCGAAGAGCGCCTGTTCCTTCTCGAAGTGCGCTTTGATCGCCTCGCGAATCTGGATGCGGCGCAGCGCGGATTCACTTACGTCGCCGGTCGCTTCACCGGCGCCGAGCACGACCCCATTGGTGAAGCTGATTGTGTTCGTGTTCGCGTCGATGTCGGAGACGACGAAGCCGCGATACTGTTCCAGCCCGTCGGAGAGGTCGTGGAGGTTGTCGTTCTTCCGCAGCATCCGCAGCACACGTTTGATCCCGCCCTTCTGCTGAATCTCCAGTTCGGCCCGAGCCTCCGGGGGCTTGGTCGTCGCGATCTTGATCAACTCCAGATAAAGGTAGGCGTTCGTCCCAGCCAGCCCCTTCACGGTGATGCCGCGCACGGCGATCTTCTTCACCAGCTTCTGGTTGTAGGCATCCACGGCATCCAGCCGATACACCTTGTTGTGCTCCGTCTTGTGCGTCGCGGAGTAGCGCAGGATCATCAGCGGGTCGAACTCGCCCAGCTTCGAGACCGTGGCCGCGCCTTCCATTTTCTGCGGCTCATCCAAAATCAGGATGGGCCGATTCTTTTTGATCACGTCGATGGGTCGGCGGGATTGAAAATCATCCAGCTCCAGATAGATGCGCCGGGCATCCTCGCCGCGGGCGTTGAACGCCTGCACGTTGATGATCATCACGTTGATCCCCGCATCCGAGGAGAAGCTCTCGATATTGTGCAGCGCCTTGGAGTTGTAGATGAAGCAGCGGGCGCGCTTGCCGTAGGACTCCAGAAAGTGCTCGGCCATGATCTCGAAGGACTTTGAGACGCCTTCGCGGATGGCGATGCTCGGCACCACGACGATGAACTTGCTCCACCCGTAGTCCCGGTTCAGCTCGAACATCGTCTTGATGTAGCAGTAGGTCTTGCCCGTGCCGGTCTCCATCTCGGTATCGAGATTGATGTCGCAGACGGGAGTCACCTTCAGCTCGGGCGAAATAGGGAGGTTCTGCCGCCGCTGCACGCCTTGCAGGTTTTCCAGGAGCTGCGACCGCAGGATGGCGAGCTTCTCATTGGCAAAGCCGCGCCCCACCACATCTTCAAAAGCCTGCTGCCCGCTCGCCGCGCCGCGGCCCGGATCGATCGCATACTTGAAGCCCGTGCTCTTGGGCTGGCCGGCGAAGCAATCCACGACCGCCTTCACGGCATCGGTCTGGTAGGCCTGCTGTTTGAATTTCAGCTTCATGGGTGGGGAAATGATGAAGGGTGAATGATGAATTATGAAGTGGGAGCGGACTTCGCGTTCTTGGAGATGGTGGTGAAGATGGCAAGAAGCTGGCCGCACTCATCCTGAAGTGGAGCCAGCTTGGAGGGCGGCACGATTTCGCCTTCGACGAGGAGTTCGAGCCAGTAGCTCGTTTCATCCAGCTCCTTCAGGCAGTCACCGATCTTTGAAATGAACTCCGCTTTGCTCCGCGCGCGGTGCGCCTCCCGGTAGTTTGCTCCCACGGACGTTCCCGACCGCAGCACTTGCTTGCCAAGGACCTGCGCCTCGGTGCCTTTCGGCAAAGCCGAAAACATCCGCACAATGCGCAATGCGAACGCCTTCGTCCGCTCCGGTAAATCGCGACGCTTCTCCGCCCCTTCATCATTCATAATTCAACCTTCATCCTTACAAGGACTTGATCTCGGTCTCCGGGCTGAGGAGCTTGAAAATCTGCTCCACGTTGATCTTCACGCTGTCGCTGTCGTAGCTGTTATCGCGGAAGACGGCGCGCAACGGTTTGCGCTTAGCCAGCTCCTTCACGACGTCTTCGCTTATCTTCGGTTCAAAGCAGGCGGCGAGGGCGTTGCCATCCACGAAGAACACCTTCTTTCCGGCAATCGTCTCCTGCGCGATGGGCAAGGCCAAGTCCACGCCCCAATCCACCAGCACTTGAAAGAGCAGGTCGTCCGGCGTGCGGTCCTCCTTGATGTTGTCGGTGTGCGCCACGAGGTCGTCCTGCTTCACCTCATCCGGCGCGTAATACACGTCCTTCATGTTGGACGTGTCGATCTTGAGAACACGGAAACCGATGTCGAGGTTGGGCGCGGTTGTAGCGCTTTCGGTCATAATATTTGAGCCTGCGCGCCGGATGCGTTCTTTGGTAATTTCCGCGATAGACAAACGGCGATTCAGTTTCTGACAGCACTCGGCTGCAAACCTCTGGGACTTCACCTCGGGGTCGAGTGGCTCGGGTAGCTGCACTAAGATGCACCGACGATTACCCCCGTCGTTTGCATTAACCGCGAAAACCGCATGCGCGGTTGTGCCAGATCCAGCGAAAAAATCCAACACGATGTCATTGCTCTCTGGAGATGTAGTAACGTCGAGGATCCGGCGAATCAGCCGCGTTGGCTTTGGGCTAGAGAAGGGAATACCGACGTCAGCAAACAATGCTTTTGTTTCCTGCGTTGCCTCTTGGTTGTGCCCGACGTCTC
>JANYGY010000181.1 GCA_025362255.1 Planctomycetales bacterium | reverse complement strand
TGGTGCTGGTCTCCCTGATCCGCTTGAGCAAGCGGCTTCAGTCTCGGATCAACGCCTCGCTCTTTAGCAATCTGCCGATGTTTTTCGGGATCGATTTACGCCCAATGGCAGTAGGTGTATTGCGGAATGTCATCCGCTTGCCGGTGTTCGCCCTCTGCCTGACGGCGGTGCACCTCAGCCTCACCTACGCGCTGGCGCAGTTCCCTTACACTCGTCCATGGTCGAATGCGCTGGGACATTGGTTCATGACTCTCGCGAAGAACATCGCCCTGGGGATAGTCGAGGCGCTTCCCGGTCTGGTCATGGTCATCATCATTTTCTTCATGACGCGGATCGTCATCCGAGCCATGAATTCATTCTGCACGAGTGTCGAAGAGGGCCGGCTGGTGGTGAGCTGGATGCAACCGGAGACCGCCAAAGCGATCAAGCGGATGGCCGCGGTGCTTATCTGGCTTTTCGCACTGACCGTCGCCTATCCCTATTTCCCAGGCAGCAGCTCGGACGCATTCAAGGGTGTGAGCGTGTTCGCCGGCTTGATGCTGACTCTTGGTTCCGCTGGCATGGTCAACCAAGTGATGAGCGGCCTGGTGATGGTGTTCTCTCGAACCATGCGTCCGGGTGACATCGTGAAAGTCGGCGAAGTCATCGGGACGGTCACCGATCTCGGCTTCCTCTCGACCAAAGTGCGCACCCCGCGCATGGAGGAGATCACCATTCCCAACGCGGTACTGGTCGGTACCTCGGTCACCAATTATTCCCGCATCTATGACGACTTCGGGATGGTAGTGTCCACTGCCGTGACCATCGGTTACGACGCACCGTGGCGGCAGGTGCATGCGATGCTGCAACAGGCGGCCTCGCGAACCGTCGGACTTCGTGCCGAACCGGGCCCTGAGGTGGTGCAAAAGGCGCTTAGCGATTTCTATGTCGAGTACGAATTACGCGTCCGCCTTGAACGGCCAGATGATCGCTTCGCAGCCATATCGCGGCTGCACGCGATGATTCAGGATGTTTTCAATGAACATGGCGTCCAGATCATGTCTCCGCATTTCGAGGGCCAGCCCGCTCAGGCGGTGGTGATCCCCAGGTCCAGCTGGGCTCCGGCCCCAGCGCCACCGTTGATCTGAGCATGAACTTTCATCTGCACTCCTCAGGGCGCTTCGCCCAGGATTTTTGTGCGGATGAGCAGTTCGACGTTTTTGACGTCTTCAAGCCCGATGAAGCCGATTTTGGTGTATCGCCCGCTGCCTTGGGCTTTCTCGTCGAAAATCAGATCGCCAGAGCCGTTGGCTTTCAGGCGTTTCTGCATCTTGGCCAATTCGGACGGCCCATAGGACGAAATATCCGCTCCGCGGAATTTCCAATTGAAGATGATCGCTCTTTTGGTGGTGATCAGGTAGCCTGATCTTTCCGCTGATCGGCGAATCCAGAAGGGCGAACTGAGCAGCCCGAATCCGATCAGGACGAAAGGAATGCCAAACAGGGGAAACAAGCTTTGCGGGCCATGCCAGGTCGGCCACGTGAATCCGCTGGCCCCGCAGATCCAGAAGATGGCAAAGGCCGTCCACGGAATGCCGAAAATGACCAATCCGATACTCGGGAGGATCAGGGCGGCGGCGCGTGGTTTACCTACCCACAGCACTTTTTCATGGGGGTTCACTTCACGTTCGACGAGCACCTGGAGTTCGGGGTGCAGATCTTGGATATTCATATCAGGTTCATCTGTCGTAGTGGCGTCATCATAAGATCATGATGAGTGAAAAAATTCCGCGATCGCCACAGCGATCGCCATGCCGTCGCTGTGGCTAAGGGTGAGGTGCCATTGGGTAGCGTGGATCTTGGCGGCCCACACGGCGGCGGGGCCGGTGAGGTGAAGGCGAGGGGGACCGTGGGGGTCATTGATCACCGCGATCTGGCGGAAGTCGATGCCGTTGGTCCAGCCGGTACCGAGCGCTTTCATGGTCGCTTCCTTGGCCGCCCAGCGTGCGGCAAGGCGCTCGGCCGGATCGCGCGCCGCCAGGCAGTACGTTTGTTCTTCGGCAGTGTAGACCTTGGCCAGGAATCGTTCGCCCTGGCGAGTGTAGACCGCGCGAATGCGTGCGACGCCGATCAGATCGGTGCCTAGTCCGACGATCATCGGGACTCTTTGGGATCTGACGCTTTGGGTACGACCACCGTGCGCCAAGCGCTGCGCAGCCACCACGGCGCCGACGGGCAGTCAGAGGCGTGCGCGGTCATGGCGCGGATTTGCCAGGGCAGGCCGGTGCGTGCGAAAACCTCACTCGGAATCGAGATGCGCCAACGACGGTGACCGTCGCTCGTGGATTGGGGTTCGCTGGAGAGATTCTTGGGCAGCGTGGGTGCGGCTTCGGGATCGGCAGGAAAAACTAGGTTGACGCTGTTCTCGTCGACCACCGGGCCGAGCTGGCCAAGGCGCACGCGCAGGTCCTCGTTCGCGACGTCGATCCACAGGTCATGGCCGCGGGTGAGCAGGTTCGGCGCCAGGGCATAGCGCGCGCTGCCGACTATTTGCCAGCGCAGCAGGTCCGGGTCATCTGAGCCGACGCTGGGCACCGGGGCCGGAGGCGGCGGCACCACGGCAGCAGTGGCGCGCAGGCCGGTGGCTTCGGCCAAGAGCAGGCCGCCGGTGACGAATCGCACCTGAGCCAGGTTGGGGTCGCCGGACAATTCCGTGACTCGGGTGACACTGCCCTGCAGATCGAAGCCAAGAGCCACGGCGGGCTCGGGGGCGGCGCCGGCGACGCGGGTGCTCGCAAGCAGGCAGCCCACGCCATCGGTCGTCGGCTCGATCCCGGCAATATCAGCGGGCAATGCCTGCTGCCACAACACGGCGCCGCCGGCCAAGCTGAGGCAGGCCAAGGCGTGAGTGGTCGCGGTTGGGGTGACGTGCAGATAAAGCCGGTCGGTGACGGGGAGTTTATCAGCTACGGCTGGCTGACCTGCGCGCGCCGGAGCCGCGACCGCAACGTGGCCCTCGATCACGCCGACCCAGTCGCCGTACAGCCGCCGGAGGGCGCCGGAAAAGCGATCGAGGCTGACCAGCTGGCCGGTGATGTTGACCGCCCATACGGTGTCACCGTGCGCGGCTGCCAGGCGTGCGATACCGGGTACTTTCCAGCGCAGACGCCCTAGGCCCAAATCCCAGCACGTCAGCGTGCCGTCATCCTGACGCGCATAGAGGTCAGCCCCGAGGAGCACCGGCGCCTGTTCGCTGTCGAGCGGCAGGCGGGCGAAAACCAGGCCGGTGGCGCTGTCGAGCAATTGCCCCTGATCATGTCCGAGGTCCGGCAGCCACAGGACCCGGCCGCCGATCAGGCGCGCCCCGCGCAGTGCTCCGGCCATCCCTTCAAGCCGCCAGATGGGGACAATGTCCTCGGCCACGCCTGGTTTCTTGGGCGTCGCGGGATGTGCCATCAAGGCTACCAGATCGCCGCCATCGCTGAGGACCACGATGTCATCGACAGTCAGAATCGGCCGAGCGGGGCTGTCATCGGCGGTCGCCGGCGGAATCGCATGGCGCCATAATTCGACGCCGGTGGCCAGGTCGTGCACCGCCGCCCACAGGCCTTCGGGACGAGTGCCGGGCAGCACCGCCGCCCCGGCTTGTTGGCCGGGTCCGATGGTTGTCGGCCACACGATCACACTGCGCTGATTGATCGCGATCGGCTCGACCATGTCGCCACCCAGCGTGCCCGGCAAAGTCAGGGTGCGGTCGCCGCGCTGGACTTCGGCAGTGAACGGCGATCGCACGGTCAATGCCAGCACCGCCGGCATCAGATCGGCGGTGAAAGAGTGCAGCTCGATGCCATTGAAGCGCAGCAGCACGTCGCCGGTGAGCAGGCCTGCCGCGGCCGCGCTGGTACCCGGCATGATCTCGATCGGAATGCCGTCGGCCTGGTTCTGATCGGGCCGCGAGCGTACGCCCAGCAGCGGACGCTGCGGTTGCCGCCACCAGATTTCGGCGCCGGTGTCGGTGCGGTTGGCGGTGAGCACGCCATCGGCATAGCCGACCACCACGCCACCACCGAAGAGCGTCCCGCGTCCGCGTTTGGCGGGCACTTGCCACGCACCAGTCAACGATGGCATGGCCGCGGGCGTCACTTGGCTCCACGGCAGGGCGTGCGCCGCATCCAGGCGGGCCAAACCACATTCGGCGAGGGTCCGCAGATGCACCGCCAAGCCATCCCGCAATTCGACCAAGGGCGTGGTGATCGGCGCGCTGGCGACTTGTGCGTACAGGCGGGTGGCGGTCGCGCGATCGGGCTTGGCCGCGGCTCCTCTGCCGGCTTCGACTCCGCTGCCGGCCTCAGCCTGGCGGGCTTGCCAATAGGTGACTTCACTGATCAGGGTCGGGTCGCGCTGAGCGATCGCCTGTAAGCGGCTGAGCAGGGAAGGCCACTGTTCAGGCCCCGCCAAGTCGAGTTGCCGACGTAGCAGACGCGCGGCTTTCTGCGCGTATTCATTGCCCGCGCCCCGGCGGAAAGCTTCGTCATACCAGGCCAGGGCGGCGTCGGTCTGATCGCGCGCGTCAGCGATGCCGGCCAGGGCGACGACGCTTCGCACGTCTTTGGGATCCGCTTTGGCGGCTGCCGTCAGGCGCTCGACCACGCTGACCGCGCCGCCGTAGGCTGCGACATAAGACGATCCGCTGTCGCCTCCGTCGGCTGCCGCGATCAAGGTCTGATCACCGACGCCGATTCCGATCGGTCGCTCAAGACTGCGCCGCGACCGCTGAGTGCCGGTGGCTGGATCATAAACCGCAATCGCATCGCGACCCGCGACGATCAGGGTGTTGGTGCCCAGCACGGCTTGCAGGTCGGCGTTCAGCGCATTGAGGTTGCCGATCCCTGGCACCACGGCGTCCCACGCGGCGCTGCGCTTGTCGAGGTCGACCGCGATCAGCCGACTGCCCGCGAGAAAAGCCCGACCTCCTCCAACCGCCAGGACTTCACCACCGGCACCATCACCGCGAAACGTGATGGGGGGCTGATCACCGCTGAGGATCAACGCCTGCCCTGGCAGATCCGCTGGAGTGGCGACCGCGGTGGTGCCGTCCGACACGATCGCGCCCATCCGCCCGGCGCTGACCGGGTTGCCCATATTGTCATTCGCCTCGTCAGCGCCCGTCTGGCGATAGCTCCAGACCCGCTGCAGATCGCCATCGGCACCGATGCGCGCGATGACTCCGGTGTTCGACAGCACCAGCAGCCGGCCGTCGACTACGCACAGACTCGGCAACAAGGCAAAGGCCTGATCGCCATTGAAGCGCCACAGGCGCTGGCCCGCCAGCCGGGCGACCAAGACATCCCACGCCAGCCGGCCATTGTCCTGACGATACGCCTGTACCCGCAGATCAGCGGCGTTGTCGTCGGCGACCACCACGGCGACGACCACCACCTGATCGAGGGCCACCGGGGACGACACCAGCGGACTGAAGCCAAGGCTGGGACTGGTGGCGCGCCAGCGCACGCCGCCCTCGCGATCGATGGCGACGACGGTGATCCGTTGCAGATCCTGGACCCCGACCGCGGCGAAACCGTCACGAAGCACCGCCGGATGGCACTGCCGGCGCAGCAGGGGGGTATTGCCCAAAGACACCAGCGGGCCTTGCTGACGGCCTACCAAATGGTCGACGACAAAGGCCCGCATCCCGTCCGAACCGCAGATCGAATCGCCCAGCGACCGGCTCAAACCGATGCGTGCCACCGGGCCTTTGATGTCGCCACGCGCTTGGCGAATCGCGGCTTTGGCTTTTTCCGCGGCTTCAGAGCGCAGATCCAAGGGCTGGCGCCACATCTCTTCGGCGCCGACCAGGGTCATCGGCAAGAGACCCGGAGGCTCGACCAGCAACGGTCGCGCTTGATTCAGACGGACGCTACGCGCAGCGCTTCCGGCATTCGTAGCTGCGGCGTCCTCAGCCTTGGCAGCACGTTCCAAAAAGGCTCCGATGCGACCTGAATCCCAGGCCCGATCCGCCAATTGGCGCCACACCGCCAAAGCCGTCGGCGTCCCGGGATAGCTGCGCACCAAGGTCAGCAGCTCAGGCTCATTGCCGTGCAGCTCGGCCGCCCGGCGTTTGGCCAAGGGGGCATAGGTTGCGACGAACCGCTCAGCCAAACCCAGGTCGCGTACTTGGTTGAGGAGTACTTCCGACAACGGCATCGCAGTGTTGATGACGCCGGGCGCTTCGATCAGCCGGTCACCGTGCCGCGCCATCAGCTGCTGGATCCGCTCAAGCAACGCTCCGTCCTCAGGACCCGCAGTGGCGCCGCGTCGCTTCAGATCGTCGAATAATTCCTGAGCTTCCTTGCGCACCTCGAACGGTGTCGCGACCTGCGCCTCGACCGCACCAAGAGGCGTCCCACCAAGCACGGCGAGCATTGAGAGGGTCATCGTGAGGGAGCGCACGCCGGCATCATGGTCGACCGCGACACGCTGCCAGCGGTCTGTGGCGGGGAATGGCGCTGCGAGTAACCATTTGACTCAAGCTTGGATGATCAGGTCGACCCCACCCTGCAATTTAACGATTCTCAGCCTTGGATAATTTCGCGTATTTTTGCGAAAGAAGCATGATTAGGGGGTGCACGGGCAGTGATTTTCAGTAGTATCTTCCATCACTACCCGCTCGGAAAAAACCCATGCTGCAGCTCAATCAATTTTTCATCAAGGAACACGTCGGCGTGTTCAAGTTGGCCAACACCTATGACATCGTCGATCCGGAAACCGGCAAAAAGGTCGGCTTGGCGCGGGAAAAACCAGGTGGTTGGGTCATCTTCCTGCGCTTGCTGATCAGCGCCCAGCTGTTGCCGACGAAGGTTGAGATCATGGAAAGTTCCGGCGAGCAAGACGAAGGAAAAATCGTCGTCACGATCAAACGCGGCTTCACGCTGCTGCGCGCGAAAGTCCAGGTGCTGATCGACGGCGACCGTCCGATCGGATACTTCAAATCTAAATTGTTTTCCATCGGCGGTGGCTTCTGGATGTACGACACCAACGACGTCAAGATCGCGGAAGTCAAAGGCGATTGGAAAGGATGGAATTTCAAATTCCTGGACCTCACCGGCAAGGAGATCGGCACGGTCACCAAAAAATGGGCGGGTCTTGGCAAGGAGATGTTCACCTCGGCCGACAACTACATGATCGCCTTGACCGACCCGACCAAACAGGACCCCGGAGCCAAAGCCCTGCTGCTGGCCGCGGGAATCGCGATCGACACGATTTTCAAGGAAAAGGGCGGCTGATTAAAACCGCAAAACGGTCGGTGATCGCTCAGCTGCGGCGGTAAAAAAAAGCGAACCTGGAACAAGTCGGTCCAGGTTCGCGCAGCGATGTAGATTGGCGTCCCCGGCTGGACTCGAACCAGCGACCCACGCCTTAGAAGGGCGTTGCTCTTCCAGCTGAGCTACGGGGACACGATGGTGCGGATGGTCGGCCAGTCGCGCCCGGCGCAATCACCGGGTACACGATCGTGCCGTCATCGAGCCACGCCAGGCCGAAAGCTCCGTTGGCTCGCGTTTGCACCAGCGGAACGGGCGTTCCCCCGGCGATAGGCAGCTTGAATAGTTTCTGGCCAATGACGTACGCGATCCACGTACCATCCGGCGAAAGCGTGAACGCC
>JANYGY010000160.1 GCA_025362255.1 Planctomycetales bacterium | reverse complement strand
ATCTGCGACAAGGCCGGCGAGTGCACGCTGCAAGAGCACTACATGGGCCAGGGCCGGCACGAAAGCCGCCTGCAGGACGATGTCGGCAAGCAGTACAAAGGCGGCAAGGACTTCCGCTTCATCGACACCAAGGGTGAAGATCGCGGTGGCAAGCACATCGATCTCGGGCCGACTGTGGTCCTCGATCAAGAGCGCTGCATCGTCTGCTCGCGCTGCGTGCGCTTCATGGACGAGGTCGCCAAGACCTCGCAGCTGGCGATCGCCGGACGTGGCGATCACGCCTACATCACGACCTTTCCTGGCCAGCCGCTCGATCACGGCTATGACCTCAATGTCACCGACATCTGCCCGGTCGGCGCCCTCACCGGCAAGCACTTCCGCTTTCAGCAGCGGGTGTGGATGTTGAAGTCGGTCGAGTCGATCGACCCCAGCGATTCGCTCGGCGCCAACTTGACCATCGAATACAATGTGGGTCAGGAAAACGGCAAGGTCTGGCGCTTGATGCCCCGCCGCAACCCGAGCGTGAACAAAAGCTGGCTCGCCAATTCCTCGCGCATGCTCTACAAAGAGTTGGCGGTGAAGCGGCTCACTGATGGCCTGATCAACGGTGCTGACGCAGTGCTTTCCGACGCGATCAGCGCGGCGAGAAAAGTCCTCGCCGACGGATCGCGGATCGCGGTCGTCACCTCAGGTCATCTGACCACCGAGGACAACAGCGCGTTGCTCGCGCTGGCCGACAAGCTCGGCGCTCGGGCTGAGATTTTCGGCGGCTCGTGGTTGCCGGTCGGGGTTGCCGATGGCATCGCCCGCTCAGGCGATCCGGTGGCCAATCGCAAAGCGGTCCAGCTCATGGGCGTCCCGGACAATCTCGATGCTCTGGCCGCACGCGCGGGCGAGTTCGATGTGCTGCTGGTCGTCGGCCATGATCTGTGGGGCGCAGATGCCGCAAAAGCAGCCAAGCTCGAGGCCATCTCCAAGCGGATCGTGCTGTCTGCCTGGGCCAATGCCTCGACCGCCAAGGCGACCATCGCAATCGGCATCCGCGCGTGGGCCGAAGTCCGTGGCTCGATGGTCAACTGCCACGGTCGGGTGCAGCTGCTGAACGCCTGCCCGGTGGTGCCGAATCAAGACCTCGAACCAGCATGGCAGGTCGTCAGCCATCTCGGTGGTTTGGGTTGGACCAGTGAGAGCGAGGCCTGGCGCGCGGCGGTTGCGCGCGTGCCGCAATTTGCCGGGATCACCTATCGCAGCATCGGGCCGCAAGGTCAGATGATGGTCGAAGCCCCGGCCTTGGCCGTGGTCGGAGTCTGAGTTCATGTTCGACTGGATCCTCGCCAATCCCTACGCGGTCGCCGGCCTCTTGCTGCCGATCGTCATTCCGCTGGTCGTCTTCCAGATCCTGCCCCTGCTGGTGCTGATCGAGCGCCGTGGCGCGGCGTTCATCCAGGATCGCGCCGGTCCCAACCGGGCCTACATCTACATTCCGGTCCTCGGCGTGAAACTGCGCGCTTTCGGCATGATCTACAACGCGACCGATGCGGTGAAGCTGCTGTTCAAAGAGAACTTCATCCCGCCCTTCGTGCACAAGGGTTGGTACCTGTTCGCGCCCGGAATCCCGGTGATCACTGGCCTGCTCGGCTTGGCGCTGATCCCGTGGTTCGCCCCGATGTCGTATGTCGCCGGTGAATCCCTGGCCGTTCTTTCTGGTCAGATGATCGAGGCCAACAGTGGGATCTTGTTGCTGTTCGCCTTTGGTGGGCTGGGCGTGTATGGAATCGTGCTTGGCTCATGGGCGTCGAATTCGAAATACTCGCTGCTCGGCGGAATGCGCGCCTCGGCGATGATGATCTCGTACGAAGTCTCGATGGGCCTGTCGGTGATGGGCATGCTGATGCTGGTCGGCAGCCTGGGGTTGACCCAGGTGGTCGAATGGCAGGGCGCCCACACCTGGGGCATCGTGGTCCAGCCGATCGGCTTCCTGCTGTTCCTAGTCTCGATGTTCGCCGAATGCAATCGCAACCCGTTCGACGTGGCTGAAGGCGAATCGGAAATCGTCGCGGGGTTCCACACCGAATTCAACGGCGTGAAGTTCATGACCTTCATGACCGCCGAATACCTGCACGTGATCGCCGCCTCGGTGCTGCTCGCCACGGTCTACCTCGGTGGCTATCAGCTTCTCCCGCTGCCGTTGCCGCTGGATGGATTCGATGCGCCGTGGGTCGACTTGAACACCTTATGGTTGAAGAATCACCTCGGGATCATCGCTGGCCTCATGCTCGCCGGTGGTGGCGCGGGCCTGCTCGGCTTCGCCTATCTGCTGGTGGGCCGTCGGCGCACCTATCAGGCGAATGATGCGAACGCAGTGCTCAAGGCCGAACGGTCCAAGGAATACGGTCTCTACATCGCGGTGTTCGCCCTCGGCGGTCTCGGCATGCTCGCCGGGGCAGTTGCCAGCGTCATGCTGATGCACACCGCCGCGCTTGGTCAGACCATCAACAATACCGTGATCTTCCCAGGCTGGGTGAATGCGGTCACCGCCTTCATTCAGTTCAACATCCTCATCGGCAAGGCCATGCTGTTCTGCTGGCTGTTCGTGTGGGTGCGTTGGACCCTGCCGCGCTTCCGCTACGACCAGATCATGGCGCTCGGCTGGAAGGTCATGCTCAACATCGCTCTCGTAAACCTGCTGGTGACCGCCGTGATCGCCAAGCTGGTGCGGTAAGGATCCCTTTCATGGCCAAAGTCATTCCGCGCCCGCAGCTGTCGTTTTGGGAGAACATCTATTTCGTCGAAATCTTCAAAGGTCTGGCGACGACCTGGGGCCACGCCCAGAAGAACCTCATCAAAGGCGACTTCCCGACGCGTAATTACCCCGACGAATTGCCGGCACTGCCGCGTGATTACCGGGCGCGCCATCGCTTGATGAAACGCCCCGATGGCACGCCGCGCTGTGTCGCGTGTTTTATGTGCTCGACCGCCTGCCCGGCACGCTGCATCAACATCGTCGCCGAGGAATCCGATCGGCTCGATATCGAAAAGCGCCCGGCCAAATTTGAGATCGATCTCTTGCTGTGCGTCTTCTGCGGGTTCTGCGTCGAAGCCTGCCCATGCGATGCGATCCGCATGGATACTACATTGGGCGTGATGGTCGCGGACAACCGGGCTGATTTCGTGATCAACAAGACCACCCTCATGGACTGGGCTCCGGCTGACTATCCGGCGACCGACACCCAGTCGCAAAAGGCACCGGGCGGCAGTCTGCACGCTCAGGCCCTCGCCGATTTCAACTCCGGCAATCGGCACTGATCATGTTCGAATCGCTCAATCACAGCCTCGGTACGATTTATTTCGGCGCCTTCGCGATCATCGCGGTCGCCTGCGCCATCGGTCTGCTGGTGGTCCGGCATCCGCTCAGCGGAGCGATCAATCTGGTCGGGGTGATGCTCGCCTTGTCGGGCATCTACGCGCTGCTCGACAGTCCATTCTTGGCGGTGCTGCAGATCCTGGTCTACGCTGGCGCGATAATGATGCTGGTGGTGTTCGTGATCATGGTCCTGAACCAGGCCAAGGATCATCGGGTACCCGGGCTCGACTGGTTTTCGGTAATCACCCTGGCGGTGCCGGTGGTGATCGGCTTCATGCTGGTCAGCACCGTGCGTATGAATCTTCCGGCGTCTCCTGACGCCCAGCGCGCGACGGTCGAGGTGCTCGCCCCCCGGCTGTTCGACGTCACCGCCGCCGGCCCCGGATATTACCTCCTGTTCGAACTGATCGGGATCTTGCTGCTGGTCGCGGTGGTTGCCGCCGTGCTCCTCGCCAAGCGTTCGCTCGATACGTCCGCATCCGAGCCCGATTCAGCCGACTCCGCGCGGGAAGCCCAGGAAGTCCAGAAAGAGAGCCATGGCGCCCATTGAATCTTATCACGTCCAGGCGTTGGCCGCGGTGCTCTTCACCGTCGGCATCGCCGTGGTCGTCACTCGGCGCAACATCTTCCTGCTGTTGATGGGCGTCGAGTTGATGCTCAACGCCGTGAACCTGAGTTTCATCGGCTTCGCCCGGACGCTGCCCGGCGACGCCTCGTTGACCGGCAACCTCGTCCCGCTCTTCACCATCGCCATCGCTGCGGCCGAAGCCTGCGTCGGTCTGGCCATGGTCATCTGCATCACGCGCCGCAAAGACACGGTCGATGCCGACGCGTTCTCCGAGATGAAGGAATAGTCTGGTGAATGCATCTTACCTGTGGCTCATCCCGGCTCTGCCGCTGCTGGGCGCGATCATCAACGGTGGCCTGGCCCTCGGCTCGGCGAAAAGCGCCAACGGTCCGGCTCGTGGTTTTGTCGCCTTCCTCGCGGTCTTGTTTCCGACCCTGGCTTTTGTCCTGACGGTGATCGGCACGGCGCAGCTGTCCCAGGTCCCTGCACGTCTGGATGCGGCTCCGGCCTTGGTGCAAACCCTGTGGAGCTGGTTCAGCGCCGGCTCCTTCACCCTGTCGTTTGGTTTCCTGTTTGACCGTCTGTCGAGCATGATGCTGCTGTTCATCACCGGCATCGGCTCGCTGATCACGCTTTATTCAGTCGGCTACATGTGGGCAGATCGCGGCTTCGCGCGGTTCATGGCCTACCTCAATCTGTTCCTCTTTTCGATGATCCTGCTGGTGCTTGGCGCCAGTCTGCCGGTGACGTTCCTTGGCTGGGAAGGGGTCGGCCTGTGCTCGTACCTGCTGATCGGCTTCTGGCATACCAACACCGAGTACAATGACGCGGCGCGCAAGGCGTTTGTCGTCAACCGGATCGGTGATCTCGGATTCCTGCTCGGCGCCTTCGCCCTGGTCGGAGTCGTTGGCAGCCTGGATTACCAGCAGATCGCAGCCTTCTTGCAGGGCACCAGCAAAGAGCTCCTGGCGGCCAAGATCGGCATTCTTTCATTGGCGGCGATCCTGCTGTTCGTCGGCTGCACCGGAAAATCGGCGCAGATTCCGTTGCTGACTTGGCTGCCGGATGCGATGGCCGGTCCGACGCCGGTGTCGGCACTGATCCACGCCGCAACCATGGTGACCTCTGGTGTATATCTGCTTGCGCGCTTGAGCGACCTGTACGCGGTCTCTGCGCCGTGGGTCCTGGGCACGATCCTGATCATCGGTTGCGCTACGGCAGTGTTCGGCGCGGTCGCCGGATTGTTTCAAAACGATATCAAAAAGGCCCTCGCTTATTCGACCGTCAGCCAACTCGGATTCATGTTCATGGCTTGCGGGGTCGGGGCTTTCGATGTCGGACTGTTCCACGTCTTCACCCATGCCTTCTTCAAAGCGACGCTATTCCTCGGGGCTGGCGCGATCATCCACGTCCTGCATCACGAGCAGGATATGCGCAAGATGGGGGGCTTGGCGAAGTTGCCTCAGCTCAAGGGCGTGGTCTATTTCGCAATGTTCTGGGCGTGGGTGGCAATCATCGGCCTGCCGTTGGGCGCCGGATTCTTTTCCAAGGATCTGATCCTCGAACGGCTGTTCGATGTCGCTGGCCTGGGCACCATCATCGGGGTGATCGCAGTCTTTACCGCCGGCCTTACGGCAGTGTACATGACTCGCGTGATGTACCTCGCGTTCTGGTCGGACAGCCGAGTTGACAGCGACACCAAGCACCACCTGTCGAGCGTCCCGTTCACGATGCAATTGCCGTTGGTGATCCTTGGCATCGGCTCGATCGTCACCGGCATCCTGTTCTGGAATGAATTGCCACAGGCCCTGCACCTGCCCGCCTATTTCCATCGGTTTAGCAGCACCCTGTTTCAGGACTGGCTGTTCCCGGTCGTCGGCACCGCCCAAGCCGCGATCAGCGCGCATCATGAACATGGGGCGATCGATCATCATATGCTGCTCTGGCTGGTCCCGGTCATCGGTTCATCCGCCGCGGTCATCGGCTGGTTCGTTGCACGGAGTCGCTACGGCAAAGGTCCGATAGGGCGCAGCGTGGCTGAAGAGCCTTCAAGCGCACCCTACGGCTTTGGCGCGGCATGGACCTTTGCCTTCGATCGCGTCTATGACGTACTGGTGGTCAAGCCGGTCAAGGCGCTTGGCCTGGCGCTCTATTGGTTGGTCGAACTGGCCTTGGTCAGTGGTGGGACCTACCTGTTTTCGCTGGCGGTGTCGCTGACCGCCGGCGGCTTGGTCGGAGTCCAGCGTTCGCGCCTGCGTTCGGGGCTTGCCATGAGCATGCTCGGCCTGGCGGTCATTCTCGTCGTCCTGCTCTGGAACGTCTGATCCGCCATGCTGCTCCTCGCTCTCATCCTTGCTCCGCTTTTCGCTGCTGCGGTGGCCTTCTTCGCTTCTGGCAAAGATGGGGACTCCAGTTTCCGACTCGGACTGTTTCTCAGTCTGATCATCGCCGGACTCGGCGTGCCGTTGGTTACCTGCTGCCCGGACCTGTCCCTGTCGCTGCCATGGTTCAGCCTGTGGGGCACCGGCGCAGAAGTGAAGTTGGCGCTCGCCAGCGATGGTCTGTCAGGGTGGCTGGTGCAGCTCGTGACCTGGCTGACGCCGGTGGCGATCCTGGGCAGTCGCGGCGCGGTCAAGGAACGCATGCGCGATTTCATAGCCTGCGTGTTCGTGATGCAGGCGTTGATGATCGGCGCGCTCCTTGCCCGCGATCTGGTGGTCTTCTACGTCTGTTACGAAGGCATGCTGGTGCCGATGCTGGCGATCATCTGCTTGTTCGGCGGAGATGACCGGCGGACCTCGGCGCTGTGGTTCTTCCTCTACACCATGCTTGGTTCCGTGATGATGCTGGTCGGCATCTGGTACTTGGCGTGGAAGCTGCACACCACCGACCTGGCTGCGATCGTCGCCGGGGTAAAGACCCTGCCGGCGGATGTCCAAGGGTGGTTGTTCTGGGCGTTTGCCCTGGCTTTCGCGGTCAAAGTTCCATTGGTGCCGTTGCATGGCTGGCAGGCGCGCACGTACGCTGAAACTCCCGGCGCCGGGGTCGTCCTTCTCGCTGGGGCGATGGCAAAACTCGGCGTCTATGGCTTTCTGCGCTTCGTGTTGCCGATCTTTCCGCAGCAGAGCGCCGAGCACGCCGGGTTGTTCATCATCCTCGGTCTGATCGCAACGGTCGGCGGGGCGCTGGTCGCGATGGCCCAGGATGACGCCAAACGGATGTTGGCGTATTCATCCTTGAGCCACCTCGGTCTGGTGATGGTCGGCATTTTCACCTTTGAGGCCACCGCGCTGAATGGCGCCGCAGTGCAGATGTTCGCCCACGGCCTGTCGGTGGCCGCGTTGTTCCTGCTGGTAAGCTACATCGAAAATCGCAGCCGCAGTTTCGGTCTCGATGATTTCGGTGGCCTGATCACCCAGACTCCCGTGCTCGGATTCCTGTTCATCGTCGCCGCGTTGGCTTCGGCGGCGTTGCCCGGAACCATGAATTTCATCGGCGAATTCGAACTGCTCTTAGGGATGTACGCACTTAATCCGTGGATTTCAGCGATCGCCGGCATCTCGGTCATCCTCGGCGTGGTGTATCTGCTGATCCTGATCCAGAAATGGTTCTTCGGCAAAGCGCGTTCGAATGAGACGCTCGCTGATGTCTCGGTCAGCGAAGCCTTGGCGGTGCTGCCGTTGCTGCTCGCCAGTTTCTTCTTCGGCTTCTATCCCGCCCCGGTGGCCAGCCAGGCGGGCATGGTGGCCGAGCAGCTGGGCGCTCCGGCCCGGGCCAAGCGCCTTGAAATGAACGGCACTGCTCCAACCGCCATGCCTGCTGCGCTGCCTCCTGAAGATGTGGTTGCGGCGCCTGAGCTGACTCCGGCCCGCTGAGCACCTGAACTCGTAACGCGAAACCTCCAGCACCATGCCCACTGTCAGCCTGTTCACCCTGTTCGCGCCGGTCATCCTGGTGCTTATCGGCGGTCTCGCCTGCCTCGGCGGAGAGCCGTTCCTCCATCGCCATCAGGCCAAACACGCCTGGCTGCCGTGGATCGCGGCGCTGTTTCTGGTGGCCGCTGGAGTCCTCCAGGCGTTCACGCCATTCGGTCAAGTGCACGGGATCCTCGCTCTCGACAACGCCCGGATGTGGCTGTGCGAAGCGGTGATCGGTTCGACCCTGGTCGCGCTCGCCGGGCTTCAGCAGACGCTTGATCGGGATGATTATGCGGGCGGCGAACCATACGCCTTGACCCTGTTCTCGGCCGCGGGTGCGTTGCTGATGGTCATGGCGGCCGACACGTTGGCGCTTTTTGTCGGCCTCGAAATCGCCTCGCTCTCGGTCTACGCGCTGGTCGGTCTGCGTCGCAATCGCAGTGAATCCAACGAAGGTCTGTTCAAGTATTTCGTCATGGGCGCGGTGTTCTCGGCCGTGTTTCTGTACGGTGCGGCACTGACCTATGGCGCGACCGGCTCGACCCATCTCGGCGTCGAGCCGCTGGCCGAACGCAGCTCGCTGCTGCTGCTGGGCCAGACGTTGATGATCGTGGGTCTGCTGTTCAAGGTCGGCGTGGTGCCGTTCCACTTCTGGTCACCTGACGCCTACACCGGAGCCCCGGCTGCAGTCACCGGCTTCATGGGCGCGGTCATCAAGATCGGCGGATTTGCCGCGCTCGGCGCGATCTGGCTCAATCTCGCCGCAGTCCTGTCGCACCATCATCCGGGAGGTGTGCTGGCGTTGGATGCCGCCGTGCTCGTCACCGCCGATGCCGCCGAAAAACTGCAGCCGGCGACGTTGATCTTCCTGGTGCTCGCGGTGGTTAGCATCGTCATCGGCAATTTCAGTGCCTTGCGCCAAACCTGCGCCCGCCGCCTGATCGCCTACAGTTCGGTGGCGCATGCCGGATATATGCTGCTCGCCTTGCCGTTGACGCTCGGGGCGGCGCACGTCACCAGTACTCTGCACCTGGGCAGCCTGTGGTTCTATCTCGTCGGCTACGGTCTCGCGACTGCGGGCGCGATGACCGCCATCGCGGCCCTGGCCAGCAAAGAAGATCAAGGCGATCAACTTCATGGACTTGCCGGCCAAGGTCGTGCGCAACCGTTCAACGGGCTGATGCTGACGGTCTTCATCGCCAGCTTCGCCGGGGTTCCGCCGACGGTTGGATTCCTGGGTAAATTCCTGATCTTCGGCGACTTGGTGAGCAAAGGTTACATCGCTGTCGCGATCGTCGTAATGTTAATGGCGGTCGTCGGCGCGGCATATTATTTCAAGCTGCTGGTCACCGTGTGGTCGGCTGCCAACAAGCCTGCTGCGCCCACCGGAACTCAGGCCTTGGCGTCCTGGACACTTGCTCTGGCCGCGGTTGCGGTGGTCATCTTGATCGCATGGCCGAATGCCCTGACTCGTCCCGGGTCAGCAGGCGTCACGCCAGCATCCGTCACGTCAGCAGGCGTCACGTCAGCAACAGCCGCAAAGTAATTTCGACGACGGTCTCGCGAGAGCCGAGCGATGCTTGTCAGCCGCGCTCCCAGCTCGCTCCGTCTTTCGCATCCTTGACCACGATCCCTGCATCTTTCAAGCGGTCGCGGATCACGTCGCTGGTGGCGAAGTCGCGATTGGCGCGAGCTTGCTGGCGGATGTGCAGGACGAGCGACATGACTTTGCCGAGGGTAGCATCCTCACTGCCCGTGTCTCCAGCCGCACGGGCGGAATCGATCACGTCAGCCGGCTGAAACAGTCCGAGGAAACGCCCGAGATCGCGCACCAGCAGCAGTGCGACCTGGTGCTCGACGCCGCTGAGCTTCTTGGCGTCGGTCAGCACCGAGAACAATTGAGCGATCGCCGCCCCGGTGTTGAAGTCATCATCCATCGCGGCGATGAACGCGTCCCGTGCTCGTGCGATCGACGGGGGTAGCTGGCGCACGGTGACTTCAGCCAAGGTCGGCTCTCCGGCTTGTCCAAGCAGGCCGCCAAGTGCGTGATGCATGCGCCCAAGGGCGGTACGCGCGGCGGTCAGTGCACTCGGGGCGAAATCATTCGGGCGGCGGTAATGACCTTGGAGCAACAGAAAACGCACGGTCGCCGCGCCATACGTATCGAGCAGGTGGTCGGCTTGAAATTGCTGACGAAAGATCGGATCTTTCATCCGCTCGTCGCTTTTGCCGACTTTGCGTCCTTCGTATTGGATCAGGCCGTTGTGCATCCAGCAGCAGGCATAACTGCCGCCGTGCGCCTCGCCTTGGGCGATCTCATTCTCGTGGTGCGGAAATTTCAGATCATCGCCACCGGCGTGAATGTCGAAGGTCGCGCCAAGCGTCTCGTTCGACATCACGCTGCATTCGATGTGCCACCCGGGACGCCCCGCGCCCCACGGACTCGGCCAGCTCGGCTCGCCCGCCTTGACCTGTTTCCACAGCGCAAAATCCGCGGGATGACGCAGGCCGGCGTCGCGTTCGATGCGCGCGCCGGCAATCATCTCGTCAATCTTACGACCCGACAGTTTGCCGTAACCGGCCTGTTGCTGGACGTCGTAGTACACGCCATCAGAGGCGACGTAGGCGCGGTTCCTGGCGATCAGATCAGCGATGTAGGCGACCATCTGCGGAATGAAGTCGGAACACTTCGGATGGTCAGTGACCGAGGTCACATGTAGTCGTTTGAGGTAGCTGAGATACTGGGCGGTGTAGCGCTGGGTGATCGCCAACCACGGCTCGCCGGTGGTGATGCTGCGCTGGATGATCTTGTCGTCGATGTCGGTGATGTTGTTGACCAGACGAACCCGATATCCGCTGATGGCAAACCAGCGGGCCACCGCATCGAAAAGCACTGGCCCCATCAAGTGCCCGATATGGCAATCGTCGTACACCGTCGGCCCGCACAGGTACATCCCGACCTGACCCGCGTGCAGCGGGACGAATGGGGCAGAGGTGCGAGTGAGGGTGTTGTGAATCGTCAGCGGCATGGGCGGAATTTAGGAGGCTGATGAGGATAGGCCAGCACGCCTGGCGCGAGCGTCGATGAGCGGGCGACGGATGCCTCAACCAGGCGCGGTGATCTGGGCCCACGTCAGTTTGAAACGGGCGAGATATTTCTGCAGCCGGTCGGCGTCATTGGCCTGTTTGCGTTCAAGTCGTGACACGGCGTACAATGTCCGGCCCGCCTCCGACAGCGATCGTGCGGCGCGACCAATGCGGATGACTTCGGTCAATTGCACGCGATCGAATAGATCGAGTTGTTCAACCGCATCGCCGAGCAACGCGGTGAGCGGATCCGTCAGCGTGGTCCGTGGCTGCCACTGCGCGCGCAGGCGGGCGATCTCTTCGACCACCAGCGGCACATCGATGCGGCCGCTGCCGACCGCAGCCAGGGTCGCCAAGCGGGTGACCGCCGAGCCTAGGTCGCGAAAATTCGCCCGCCACGCGGCGTCCGGGGCGTTGGCGAAGTCGAGGAACATCCGGCGGGCCTCGGCGTTCATCGTCACGCGCTTGCCGTGGTCGACGGCGAAGCGCTCCAGCTCGACCTCGAGATTCGGCTCGATGTCCTCGCGCCGCTGGGCGAGTCCCGGCAGGGTGAAGGTCCACAGGTCGATACGCGCGAGCAGATCTTCGCGGAAATCGCCCGCCGCCACCGCTTGGCGCAGATCGCGATTCGAGCCAGCGATCAGCTGAAAATCCGACAGCACGGGTTTGTCCGCACCGATCGGCAGGAAAATCTTGTCCTCGATCGCGCGCAGCAGCATCGCCTGCTCGTCGCGCCCGAGTTCGCCGATCTCGTCGAGAAACAGCACGCCACCATCAGCACGTTTGAGCAGGCCTTCGCGCTCGGCCAGCGCCCCGGTGAATGCGCCTTTGCGATGACCGAACAACGCCGATCCCGCGGCATCGCCCTTGACCGTCGCGCAATTCAATTCGACAAACGGCCCATCGACGAGATTGCGTGATTTCTTCAAATCATAGATGCGCCGGGCGAGCACCGTCTTGCCGGAGCCGGTCGGCCCGCCCAGCAGGATCGGTGCCCGGGTTGCCGCAGCGACCTGCTCGATGCGCGCGATGAGTGCCGCAAACGCCGGGTTACGCGTCGGAACTCCGGCGGTCAGCACCGCCGCCCCGGCCTGCCGTTCGGCGGCGAACCGCGACGCCAGCTTGTCGTACTTCGACACGTCGAGATCGATCAGTGCGTGCTCGCCCGGCACCGTCGCCGTGCCATCGCGCGGATCGCGGTCCTCTGGGCCACGCCGCGGTCCTGGCTGAGTCTGCACCAGTCGCGCCGGCAGATGGCGTGACTCGGTGAGCAGAAAAAGGCAAATCTGGGCAACGTGGGTACCGGTGGTGATGTGGACCAGATAATCCTCAACGTCCGGTTTCCACGCATATCCCCGAGCAAATCCCCACAGCGCCCCGTAGACGTCTTCAAAATCCCAAGGATCGCTGAATTCAATGTGGTGACTGCGCACGCTGGTTTGCGGCGACACCTGCGTGATGTCTTCAGTAATCCCCTCTGCCAGCCGATCAAAGCGCCGCTGGTGCAACATCTCGAACCGGTTGATCACGAGGTCAGACTGCATGTGCAACCCCACAGTCGGCCGCCACCGGCTCCACCGCTTCTGATCCCGCCCAGCATCAAGGGTCGGGCCGAGCAGACCGATGGCGACAAGGGGGCGCTGCTTGGGCATGACTCGCTTATAAAAGAAAATGATAGCTGATAAAAGAACAAAATACCAAATATAAATGCGTAAAACCCTTAAAAACCAGAATATTAAGGGGATTTCCATCACGCCGCATACCTGGCATGGGTTGCGCATGGTCAGGGCAGGAGTGATTGCCATGTGCCATCGCCTGTTCATTGCTAGTGACGCCTTCCTCCCCGAAGTGGAATCGACCAGAGTGCCGAGCATTTCCATCGAACGAGTTGTCGACGCTACATCGCTACCCTTCCCCCGCGGTTGGA
>JANYGY010000159.1 GCA_025362255.1 Planctomycetales bacterium | reverse complement strand
CCGCCACTGATTTTCTGCACCTTCTGCGCATATCCTTGGGTTCCGGTGGACGAACCGATCGCACATTGGCCACTGGTGTTGTCACCCCAGGCCCACACCGTGCCGTCTGATTTGAGCGCGAGACCGAATTGGCCTGAACCTGTTCCCGTCTGCAGAACAGCAGATTCGCCGCCCGCGGAGATCGCCATCACCCCGCTTAAATTGGTAGAGACGCTTTCTTTTACCTGAGCAGGAATCGTTCTTCTCGCGCCACCTGCGGCACCGCTACCTAGTTGATTGTTGGCGTTGTCACCCCACGACCATACCGAGCCATCGGCGTCGAGGTGCAGAATGAAATCCTCCCCCGCAGCTTGCTGGGTTTCAACGGCGGAGATCTGCGGTGAAACAAGGACCCAATTAAATAAAACCAACGCAACCAACATGGCGCGCTTGAATAATGAAGAACATGGCATGGCGTTTAGTGTCAGCGACTTTATCGTGGACCGAGCTTCCAGCAACGAGCTGGTCACGAAACGTTCGTCCTTATGAATACCGTTCTTCCTCTCACTGCTCTGGTTGAAGCCGGCCGGAAACGTCGACTTCTGACCCGGAATCAGGCCGAACGCCTCGTGGGCTATGCCGGGGATAAAAATCTTTCCGGTGTCGATCAGGTCCGCGAATGGTTGGGCACCGCGGATGGATTGCATCCTGATCTGGCGCGCAAACTGGGGCTTCTGCTGCCGCCGGCAGAACAGGTGGCGCTCGGACCTTATGTGCCGTTGGCGCATCTCGCCGACGGCGGCATGGGGTCGGTGTGGTTGGCCGGGGCGCTTGACGGGAATGGCCTGGTGGTGGTCAAAACCATTAAGTCAGGACCTGATCAAATCGCGTCGGACGGTTTCGCGGCCGATGCGTTGCGGCGCTTTGAGCGGGAATCGAAAATCACTCGGCAGCTCGCCCACCCCAATGTAGTGCGATGCCTCGACGCCGGGGTCTCGGCGCATCAGACGATGTTCCTGGTCTTGGAGTACGTTGATTCCGGTGACCTGCGGGATCTCGTCGAAGCCAAAGGCGGACTGACGGAGGCGCTGGCGCTGGCGATTCTGTATCAGGTTGCGGATGGCTTGGCCGAGGCGGATCGGCTGAAACTGATCCACCGTGACATCAAGCCGCCCAATATTTTCGTTTCCTCGAACGGCCAGGCCAAACTCGCCGATTTCGGGATCGCCCGCTCGACAGAGAGCAGCCGCACGATGCTGACCATGGAGGGCTCGATTGTCGGCAGTCCGATGTACATGTCGCCAGAGCAGATCCTCACTGATCCGACGCTCGATGTGCGCAGTGACATCTACGCGTTGGGCGCGGTGCTCTATTTCTGCCTCGCCGCCGAACCTCCTTATAACGGTAAATTGCCGGCGATCCTGCATCAGCATTGCACGGCTCCGGTGCCCGATATCTGCATTCAGCGACCGAAGATCTCGCCCGCCACCCAGGGGCTCATCGCCACCGCGATGGCCAAGGATCGCACCAAGCGCTTTCAGACTCCAGCCGACTTGCGCAGCGCCATCGGTGCCGCACTTGACGCGATCGGCCTGCAACCGGGAACGGTGCGTGATGAATCGACCGCGATGCGCGATCTCGGCCAAGGCACAGCGCGCGCGGTGGCGCGCGACATCGCAACTCTGACCGCGGATCTGCGCAAGCAGTCAGGACTCGACGAGCTCGAAACGATCGCCGATTCCATCGCGGACACCTCCAACCAGATGACCATGGCCATCGATCTCAGCGGTGGCGACCGGCCTGCGATGCGGGCGGGTGATTTGTCCCAGAATCCGGCAACGGCTGACCTGCCAACCATCGCCGCCAACCTCAACGCGATGGCGACCATGACCGCCGTCCTGCTCGCGCAGGCGACCATCGCCGCTCCGCAGCCCTCTCCGAAAGAGCCCGGCACCTCGGCGACCGTGTTGGCCAATGAGCCCGGCACCATCGCTCGGATCCTGGCGGGCCATGATCGGATCAGGCCGCCAGCTCCAGCGATCACCGGTGATCCCGCCCGGGCGCTGACCGCGCCGTGGTTGGCCCTGACCCCCGTCGATAGCGGGACCAGCGATCAGCCATTGGTGTTCCTGTTTGCTCAGACCACCGTGCGCATGGGAAAATTGCGCGAAGCTCCGATCGATCTCTGCCTGCGGAACTATCCCGTAGCGGTGCACAAGGACGCGCTCCAACGTCTCAGCCGGCATCATGTCGGTCTGCGTTATGATGCGGTCGATCACTATTGCTTAATCGAGGATCTCAACGCTCCCAACGGCACGCGGCTCGACGGCATCCCACTGGTTCCAGGCAGAGCGGTGCCGCTGGTGCCGGGGGTCGACAACATCGTCGAACTCGCCGGTGTGGTGGTGCTGTGGCTGCGCTGCCTGCCGCGCAGCACGGCAGCGATGAGCCCGCCCGAGGGCCTGACCCCTGGCCCGGTCGGGCTCGACGGGGATTGCCGATTCGATGCGGTGACCATCGCCAGGCCGGAAAATCGTCCTGAATTGACGTACGCCCAGGTCCTTCGCCGGTTATCGCTGGGTGGCCCCGGTGCGGATCTGGCGCTGGCGGGAGCGCGCACCCGGGACACCTGCGAGGTCGGCATCATCGGCGGAGCCTGGTGGTGGCGAGCAATCACCCCGATCGGCATGCATTCCCTGCCCTGGCAGCCGCTGACCAGTTCGACTGACCTGGATTGCGGCGGACGGCGTTGGCGCGCCGCTCCGGCGCGACATGAGCAGTACGGCTGAAGACTGCGACGAACACGCGAAGTTTTTTAATCGCAGATCACGGCGCCGTTGACGATGGTGACCGCCACGCGCTTGAGCCGCGATCCCGCGCACGGCCCGCCCGTGCACAGTCCGGTGTCGGCTTCGAAGGTCGCTCCATGCATCGCGCACAGCAAGGTCTTGCCGTCGTCGAGCAGGCATTGGCCGTTGCCGTAATCCAAGCCGATGCCGAGATGCGGGCACGAATTGCGGTATGCGTGGACCGTCGCGGCTGGGGTTTCGGGCTGTGTCCCGGGCGGAGCCTCAGGGAGAGCGCCGGGCGCACGCACTAAGATCACTTCGTACCCCTCCGGATGCCGGACGGTGATCTGGGTGAAATCAAGATTGGGATGGAGCTGTGTCATGGGTGGTATTCCGCGAAACCGTCATCAGTGAACACGTATCAGCCGATCGCCAACATCCGCTCGATGGGCAAGCGGGCGCGAGCGATCAGTTCAGGGTCGAGGCGGATTTCCGGGGCCCGGTTGCGCATGCACCAGTACAGCTTTTCGAGGGTGTTGCGGCGCATGTGCGGGCAGGTGTTGCACGAGGTGCAGCTTCCCTTCGCATCGCCTTTGACAAATGCCGGTGCCATCAAGAACGTTGCCTGCGGCCGAGCTTTGCGCATCTGATGGATGATGCCGGGTTCGGTCACGACCAGATAAGTTGCTGTGGCCGGGCCGTGTTTGACGGCCTCAAGTAGCGCTTTGGTTGAACCGACCACATCCCCGAGATCGCGCACCGCCAACGGGCATTCAGGGTGGACCAACGTCACGCAGCCGGGATGAGCCTGCTTGAGTTCGGCAATCGCCTGCGCGCTGAACAATTCATGAATCTCGCATGAGCCTTCCCAGAGCACCAGCTCGCGACCGGTCAGGCGAGCAACGTAATCACCGAGGAAACGATCCGGGGCGAAAATGATCGGCGTGCTGCGTGGGATGCTATTGACCACCGCGACCGCGTTCGAGCTGGTGCAGCAGTAATCCGACAAGGCTTTGACTGCGGCCGAGGAATTCACGTAGGTGACGACGACGTGATCCGGATGGGCGGCCTTGAACGCCGCGAATTCCGCAGCCGGCGCGCTGTCGGCCAGACTGCATCCTGCGGCGAGATCCGGCAGCAGAACCTGCTTGGCGGGCGACAGGATCTTCGCCGTTTCAGCCATGAAATGGACGCCGCAGAAAACAATCGTGTCAGCGGTGGTGTGGGCGGCTTCGCGCGCGAGCTGCAAGCTGTCGCCGATGAAGTCGGCCACATCCTGAATTTCATCGGCTTGATAATAATGCGCTAAAATCACCGCATTCAGCTCGCGCTTGAGCTGTTGGATCCTGGGCACGAGGTCAACCGGAGTCTGATGGGCGGGGCGCGACAGCGGCAGGATCATAGGCGCTATGATAGCTTGCCTGGGCGCCAGTGAATCGACCATCAGCCTATCTCCATGAATGATTCTCCATGAGCGATTTTACATGAGCGATATCCTCGCGCGCATCGTCGATCACAAACGCACGCTGGTGGTGCCCCGACTGCCCGCGGTCGACCGCGGCGCACTGCGCGACCTGCCGGCGACGCGCGGCTTTCGCGCCGCCCTCCGGCGCCCAGTGAATGATACGATCCATGTGATTGCCGAATGCAAAAAGGGCAGTCCCTCTAAGGGCATTTTCGTCACCGATTACGACCCGGTGCTGATCGCCTACCATTATCAGCTCGGAGGTGCGCACGCCCTCAGCGTGCTGACGGATGAACCGTACTTCTTCGGTCATCTCGATCATCTCAAACGCGTTCATGCCGAAGTGTCGCTGCCCGCCATCCGCAAAGATTTCATCATCGATGAGCGCCAGATCAGCGAGGCGAGACTCGCCGGCGCGGATGCGATCCTGCTCATCGTCGCTTGCCTGAGCCGCAGCCAATTGGGCGATCTGCAAGGCTTCGCTTGGGAAATCGGCCTTGATGTCCTGGTCGAAGTCCATGACGCCGATGAAGCCGCAACCGCGCTCAATGCCGGCACCAATCTGGTCGGCGTCAACAACCGCAATCTCAAGGACTTCACGATCTCGTTGCAGACCACCTATGACCTGCTGCCAGCATTGCTTGGCGGCGACCGCGTCGTCGTCAGCGAAAGCGGCATTAGCACCCGTGCTGATTGCCGGCGCCTTGAGGAAGCCGGAGTTGATGCGGTCTTGGTCGGCGAAGCCCTCATCACCGACCCCGACCCAGCCGCCCGCCTTGCAGCTCTTCGCGGAAAACTAGTCAGTCGGATTTGATGATGTCGGATAACAGGAGGGCGCAGAGAGCGCAGAGGAAGAACTGGCTGTGCGAGGCTTGAAAAGGAGGGTTGGGAAAAACCAGTAACCCAAGCCTCTGTCTTCTCTTTCAATCTCTGCGTCCTCTGCGCCCTTCTGTTCTCTTTGCTGTTCTCTTTGTTGTTCTGTTCGTGCTTTGCGTCAGCCGTTGCCGCTGGGGCGTGGTTGTACGGCAAGGCCGTTTGTGCGTACATGAACCCCAACCAAGGCAGACCCGTGAAGCTGGATGGTGCCGTCGACGATGTACTGTTGACCTTCGACAACGGGCATGCCGTCGATGGTGCAGGTCGTGGCGCTGGCGCCGTGCAGTGACACCACGACTTGACCAGGGGTCTTGTTGGTGATTTCGAGCACCCCATCGTGCCACGCGGCGGGATCGTAGGGGAATCCCAGGTCGATCCGGTCCTGGATGGTGACCCCGCGATCGCGGTCAGTCATCAACGATTCTCGCGGTGGCGCCTGATAGCCATTCGATTGCGCGGCCGCCGCGGCCGGGCCGGTTGGACGATCAAAGGACAAGACTCCACGGCGGGTCAGCGTGTCCTCTCCAGGGCCTGCTCCATTCAAAATGGTGGGACTATCACAGCCGTCACACCCCTTGCCGCTGGAGACGTGTCGTGGCCAGGTCGGAATACGGCTAACAGTGGGTGAGTGCCGCAACCACGTCGATGGCGTCGCCGTTGCCGCCTGTCGAATCGTGAGCGTCTGAATCGACGAGCCTGGAAGGTTGAAGAATTCGGAATTCCTCGACTCGTGCTTCTGATGGAACTCGCCAATGAGCGGCGCAGGGACCTGCGGAATGATCAGCCACGCAACCGCAACCAACGCCAGGACCACGCCGGGCACCACCAAGTGTCGTGCCCGGCGGGTGAACATTATGGGTAAATGCCGGTATCGTTGGTGGTGAAGGTAAAGGTCTGCACCCCGGAATCGAAGGCAGGGGTGACCATGCGAAAGGTCATGCGATAACTGGTGAGATTTTGTATGGGTGCAATGGGAACGAGTACGAGTTCGCCATCTTGCAGGTTGACGTCGAGCAATGACGACACCAATACCGAGGTGGTGCTTTCAAAATCGAGCTTGAGATTGTCGAGATTGTTGAGGTAAGCACTCGGTGGAAATGCAGGGCTCAACGGGTCGAACGTCGTAAACGTATTGGAGGGAATAAGTATGGTCACAGTCTTGGTAGAATTGTTCACCGCAATGATGGTGTATTTGTAAATGCCTTTGTATGGCCCGGCCTTGATATTAATGACAAGAATGTCACCGGCGACCACGACCGAAAGATCGGTCGTAGCATCGACGGTAAAGACATAGGTACCACGAGTGGGCACGGGCGGTGTAATATAACCGAGGTTCGTTGGATCACTGGGAACTGCGATATTTGATAAAAGTGCGGCGATCGGTCCGGCAGCACGGAACTGTCCATTCAATGGCGCCGGAATGGTGGGAATGATCAGCCCTTTCACATTCGAGAAGACTTTGAATTGTTGCCAGGCGGAGCGGCTCGAGGGATCGGTCGTTGGTGCCGTCGGCGTACCTGCGGCATCAACCCGCGTCATGGTCAGCTCGCGCACGCCAGTAGTGCGCGGAATAGGTTGATTAATCGGCAAGGTGATGTGGATGGGTGGGCCCGAAAATTGTTCTGGACCACCGATGTCTGTGTCCAAGCCGTAAGGTATGACATCGGTGTTGCCGTTATTTGGCCACCAGCCGAATTTCTGGACGATGGGATAACTGTGCATCATCACCAGGACGCCCAAAAATTGTCCGCTTAAAATCGGATAGGGCACCCGTCCGCAGTCGATGCGGGGGTCATCGCACTTTTGCCCGTAACCAAAGTAACGGAGCGAAGGCCGGGCGAGGAGCATCCGACCACGGCGAGCATACCAGACGTTTTGGACGGCGTCGAAATTGCCCCGGGTATTTTCAAACCCGCGAAAAAAGGACACGGTACCATCGGGCTTTTCGACGTTTCCGTTAAACACGTAGGATTCAAAGATCGAGGTCGAACGGCAGCTCCCGGCAGCGATTTTGTCACGTCCCCCACGTACTGCTTCGACGCGTTGGTACAAATTGACGTCCGTCGCCAAGGCCGGGTACTCCCCATTAATAGGTGCTACCGCGCCTTCGACGAGCAATTCTGCGTACTCGGAGCCGACTTTGATGATCTGCGCGTCAGGTGCGGCGATATTCGTCCGAGTCCAATTGACCGAATTCAGTCCATTAAGGTAGACCGCATGTCGATAGGCGGCGGTGAAGGGCACATCGTCGTGCGGTACGCGACCCGGTGCCACCGAAGGCGGAAAAGCCCCCTGCGGCAACGGCGCATCGACTGGGTTATTCACATAGGTTTGCTGGCGGTACAGATCCAGACGATCTTCGAGTTGTCCGGATCGGGGCTGCGGTGAATTTTCGCGGTACACGCTGTCAGCCGGTTTGGCCTGGAGTTCGCCGGCGGCGACCAGCGGATTCTGATCGCCACTGCACCCCGAGAACAGCATTCCTGCAGTCGGGATCAGCCCGTAGGCGAACAGACGTAAAAACCGAGAACCAACCATGGCGAGACTCCGAGGCACGAGCGAGCTTGGACAGGGACGAACAAGCGCGACGTGCGACCGATGAGCTTTCGATCCCACATCACCAGGGCAAACACGAGCGGAAAGCCGCTGCCCCTGGTGTCTGACTCAGAATCGGTGCGGGAAATTCCGGCAATCCGTGGTTGTATGGGGGTTCAGGCAGCAACGCTGCCTGCCCGATGCTGGTGCGCCTGATCCTGCCTTTTTTTCAACGATTGGCCGCAGATACCGCCTGTCGACTCGGCGGCAGCCTGGGAGTTCTCGCATGGCGAATGGGGGTCAGGAGGGCGCTCGTCAATGCCACCTTGGAGCGAACCTTGGGCCTGCGCGGGTCAGCGCGTGCCCGGGTCAGTCGGCGGGCCTATGCGACGATTGGGGCGAATTTTGTCGAAATCTGGACGGCCGGTGGTGTCGATGGGATTGAAAAGCATTCCCACCCCGCCAATCCCGCATGGATGAGGCTGACCCAATCCCGGCATCGCGGGATGGTCATGGCTACCGCTCATCTGGGCAACTGGGACGGCGCCGTGATCGGCGGCAGGTCCTGTTATCACCGCGCGGTCGTCTACGCCAAAGCGCAGCACAACCCGGCGATGGATGCGCTGCTCAATCGCCGCCGCGAAATCACCGGCGCCGAAGTGTTGCTCACTCGGCAAGGCGACCGCACGGGAGCGGTGACCGTGATCAAGGTCCTGCGTACCGGCGGGGTGGTCGGGCTGATCGCTGACCAGCGTCCTCGACGTGAAGAAGCGACGCCCGCGACTTTTCTCGGAATCCCTGCCTGGTGCCATCCGGGGCCGGCTTTTTTCGCCCAGCGCACATCGTCGTGGGTCGTGCCAGCGTTCGCCTTGCGGGTGCGCGCGGGCGAGACGCGGGTGTATTCCTTGCGGCCCTTCGACGTCAGTCAGATGACCCCCGAAGCCGCCACCCAACGGATCATGGATGTGCTCTCGGCTTTGATCGCCGCCTTTCCCGGACAGTATTTTTGGCATCATCGCCGTTTTTCCGACACGCCCCCGGAATGCTCGACCGCAGATCCGCGCTGGCGTTTAGGGCTCGATTTCTTTCGCTGAGTAAACCCATGTACATCGACATCCTTCCCAACGACAACGTCGACCTGCCGACCATGGCGACGTTCAAGGAAACGGCGGTGGGTCGTACGATCAACGCCCTGAAACTGCATTTGGATGACGGTGAACAGTGGTGCGCGATCACCGGCTGGAGCGAAGCCGGGGCGGTCGCCGCGCGCTTCACGCCGATCGAGGAAAGCGGCGATGGCCCCGGGCGTCTGGTCAGCGGCGGCGATCATGGTCTGCGCCTGCAACGCATCAGCGGGCCTGAGGCGGCCACGGCGGTGATCTGGGATGTGTTGGACAAGGCCCAGTGGGGCGAGCCATTCTTGCTGTGCCTGCCGGGGACCGAAACGATCAGCGCTGATTTGACTGGTGGGATTGAGTAATTTCTTCATGTAGCATGGGCGGCCCGCCCATGTTCGAGTGCGAAAAAGACACATGGGCGAGCCGCCCATGTCACGTTTTGAAAGTTGTTGAAATGTTGTCGGTGTCAGACGCGACGATTGAATAATTATCGAACTTACCGCAAAACACCCAGCGCAGCGCGTAGCAGCTGTTCGCTGGCCAGGCCGGGCTGCTGGATCTTCGCCAGAGCATCGGTGGCCTCCTTAGTGCCGAAGCCGAGGACGACCAGGCCGCGCAGAGCTTCCTCAACTGCGAGCACGCCTGCGGGTGCAATGCGGGCAGCGCCGCTGGGCGCGATGTGCAGCGGGGCAGGGATGCGTTCGACTTTGTCGGCCAGCTCCAGCACGATGCGCTCGGCCGATTTGGGACCGACCCCCTTCACCTTGCGTAACGCCGTGGCATCGCGGTCGATCAGCGCTTGGCGCAAGGCTCCTACGCCGAGATGCGAGAGCACCGCGAGAGCCACCGCTGGGCCGACCTGCTGCACCGACAGCAAGAGGTCGAAAGCCGCGCGCTCGGCAGCATCGGCAAAGCCGAACAAGATGAGGTCATCCTCGCGCACGATCAGCCGCACGTGGATGGTGACCGTCTGCCCGCCTAGGGGGATGTTGCGCCGCGTCTGCTCGCTGACCCGGAGGGAATAGCCGACGCCATTCACATCCAATGATAAGCGTCCGGTGACATCGAGATTGGCCACGGTGCCGCGCAGAAAATCGTACATGCCGTTCACCGTGGCACGATCCATGCGACAGCAACCGCGTTCACTGTCATTTCGACCCGGAGCCCACCCATGGCTGATGATCAACGTCCAGAGAAAGATGCCGAAATCGTTCCGCCTGGACAAGCGCATGAACCCGCAAAACCGGTCAGCTCGAGCGTTCAGATACCGGTCAAGCCCGACGAGGTGCTGCCCAATGCGCTGATCGCCCTGCCATTGAATCAGCGCCCGGTTTTCCCCTCGATGATGCTGCCGCTGGTGATTCCGGCCGGTCGTCTCGCGGCCGCGGTCAAAGCTGCGGTCGAGCACCACCATGGGTACGTCGGTTTTTTCATGACCCGCGAATCGCTGGAGGATGCCAGCACGTACACCGCCGAGATGCTGCTGCCGATGGGAGCGATCGCGCGGGTGATCAAATTCCAGGAGATCGATTCGGGCGGGTTGCAGGTCTTTGCGCAAGTGGTCGCGCGCTTTCGCGTCTCGCAGATCACCGCCAGCGAACCCCACATCCTGGTCACCGGCGAAGCCTTGCGCCCCGGGGTCGACGCCGCCGATCCGCAGGTCCGCTCATGCGCCATGGCGATCGTCACCTCGCTCAAGGACCTGGTGCAATACAACCCAGTTTTCGCCGATGAAATCAAGTTGGTGTTGGCCAACTTCAACAATCTCGACGGACCTTCACGTCTCGCCGACATGGCCGCGTCGCTGACCACCGCCAAGCGCGAAGAGCTGCAGCATATCCTCGAAACCGTGCCGGTCGTGCCGCGCATGGAAAAGGTCCTGGTGCTGCTCGCCAAGGAGACCCAGCTCGCCCAGATGAAGACCAAGATCCAAGGTCAGATCGAAGAAAAAGTCGGCGAGCATCAGCGCAAATTCTTCCTCAATGAACAACTCAAGGTGATCAAGACCGAACTCGGACTCGAGACCGATGACAAGAGCCTCGACCTCAAGCGGTTTCGCGATCGGGTGGCTGAAAAAAATGCCGCGCTGAGCGCAGAGACGGCGCAGGTCATCGACGAGGAGTTGCGCAAGCTCCAGGTCCTGGATCCGCACTCGGCTGAGTACGGCGTGACCCGGTCGCGGCTGGATTGGCTCACCGATCTGCCGTGGGGCGTGACCAGCGAGGATATCCTTGATCTGCCGACGCTGCGTCGCGGTCTGGACGCTGATCATTATGGTCTGGAAGACGTCAAGGATCGCATCACGGAATTTGTCGCGGTGCGCAAGCTCAAAGCCGATCGCGGCGGCGGGATCATCGCGCTGATCGGTCCGCCGGGGACGGGTAAGACGTCGATCGGAGCATCGATCGCGCGTAATCTCGGGCGGAAATTCTACCGCTTTTCCCTCGGCGGCATGCGCGACGAAGCCGAGATCAAAGGTCACCGCCGGACCTATGTCGGCGCCCTGCCGGGCAAACCGGTGCAGGCTTTGAAGCGCTGCGGCACGATGAACCCGGTGATCATGCTCGATGAAATCGACAAACTTGCCCGGGGCAGTCACGGTGATCCTTCAGCCGCGCTGCTTGAGGTGCTCGACCCGGAACAGAACCGCGATTTTCTCGACCACTACCTCGACGTGCGTGTGGATCTGTCGCAGGTGCTGTTCATCTGCACCGCCAACGATCTCGGCAGCATCCCCGAAGCCCTGCGTGATCGCATGGAAATCATCCGCCTCGCGGGATACGTCGAGGCCGAAAAGCGGGTGATCGCGGCCGACCATCTCATCCCGAAACAGCGTGCCGCCCACGGACTCAAGCGCACCGATGTGATTTTCGGCAAAGCGGCTTTGACTCCGCTGGTCCGCGATTACGCCCGCGAGGCTGGGGTCCGCCAACTCGAACAGGTGATCGCCAAGATCTGCCGCAAGATCGCCAAGGCGCGCGCCGAGGGCGACACGAGCAAACACGCGATCACTCCGCAGACGCTGGTGCGATACCTGGGCAAGCCGCAACTGCGGGACGACGAGCTGCTCGCCGAGCCAGTTCCCGGCGTGGTCACCGGCTTGGCCTGGACCAGCATGGGCGGGGCGACCCTCGAAATTGAAGTCGTCGCCAGTCGGGCGGACAAAGGCAGTCTGGTTCTGACCGGCCAGCTCGGTGATGTGATGAAGGAGAGCGCCACGCTTGCCCGCAGCCATCTCATGGCCCACGGCCAACGTCTGGGGATTCCGGCGGACTGGTTCGACACCCATGTGATCCATGTCCATGTGCCGGCCGGAGCGACCCCCAAGGATGGGCCCTCGGCGGGAGTCACCATCGCCACCGCGATCCTGTCCCTTGCCTTGGGCAAGCCGGTCATCCGCAAGCTCGGCATGACCGGCGAGCTGACCCTGACGGGCCGGGTCTACCCGATTGGCGGGGTTCGCGAAAAACTGGTCGCCGCCAAACGCAGCGGCCTCACCCGGGTGTTGTTGCCCGCGGCCAATGAGCGCGACTACGACGAATTGCCTGCCCTGGTGAAGGCAGGCTTGGCGGTGCGTTTCGTTAGCCGCCTCGATGAGGTGCTGCACGCTGCTGGTTTGATAGCCAAAAAGTGAGAATTGTGGAGATGAGCACCTCTTGCTTCTGAGCGACGAACCCAATACCACGGTCGCCAGAGGTTTTCATGCGTACTTGGTCGATGCTTTCGTGGGTCGTTCTATCTTCTCTGATTATCAGCTCGTCGGTGTTCGCTGGGACCGATGACCCCAGCACCGTGCCTACCCCAAACGCCGCACCTGAGGCGGGTGAGCCGCTGGTCGTGAAAGGTCGGACGCTGCATCCGATGCACGGTTTGGTGGCGGTCGGCGACAAGCTCGCGACCTTAGATATCCCGTCCTCACAGTTCTTTTTGGCCAAGGACGAAGCGCGCTACATCGTCGAGAAGGTCTGCCACAACCCTGAGGACCCTTCGGTAGTTGGCCTGGTCATGCCGACCGCGGATGAGGCAGGCTGGATGACGATCATTTCGTACGATCCGGAACACGGTCACGTGGCGGATTCGGATGCGAAATCAATCGACTTCAGCGAACTTCTGACCCAGATGAAAGAGGACGTCCTGGCGGGCAACGAGGCACGCAAGGCGAGCGGGTACGACACCGCCATCCTGTTGGGCTGGAGCGAGCCGCCACATTACGATCCCGCGCAACACAAATTGTATTGGGCGAAGCGGCTGGTCTTTAGCAGTTCGAAAGGCGAAACGCTGAACTATTGCGTCCGCGTGCTCACCCGTCGTGGCGTGCTTGAGATGAACACCATCGATGACCCCTCCAATCTCGCCACGGTTGCGGCTTCTTCTCAGGCTTTATTGGCGAGCACCACCGTGTTGTCCGGTGAACGTTACCACGAGTTCGATTCGTCGATCGACAAGGTCGCGGTCGGCGGCATCGCGGCCCTGATTGCCGGCGGAGTTCTGGCAAAAACGGGACTTCTCGCGGTGATCGGCAAGTTCCTTCTCGCCTTCATCAAACCCCTTCTCGTCGGCCTTGCGGTTGCGGGTGGCTGGATTTGGAAATTTGTCAAAAATCGGACGGCCACGTCGCCCAAACGCGAACACTGAAAATTCGGGAGAACAGAGGGAGAACAGGAGTTCGCAGAGGACGGCAAGAGGACGCAGAGGCGGCTATGGTCTGGGCCGGAATAACCCTGTGGAATCCGGTAAGCTTCTCTTGTTCTCCTGTTCTCCGAGTGCCTCTAATTTTTGTCTTTGTCCATGACTTTGGCCAACAGGGCGATCATGCGTTGAAAATGGTCGCGGCTGTGGAAATGGACGGTCATCGTGCCTTTGCCGCCGGCCTGTTCTTTGACTTTGACGGTGGTGCCGAAAAGCAGCTTCAGATTGTGTTCGAGTTCGCGGATGTGCGGAGGCGGTTCGCTGCGTGCGGGCCCAGCTGCTGAAATGGGCGGTGCTCCGGCTTTGGCCAATTGTTCGGTTTCGCGGACGGACAGGCCTTCGTCGACGATCCGTTTGGCCAGCAACAGCTGCCATCCTGAATCAGTGGCGCTAAGAAGCGCCTTGGCATGGCCTAACGAAATTACGCCTGACAGCAGGTGCGGATGCAGCGAGGCCGGCAAGGCCAAAATGCGCAAGGTATTGCTAATGCCGCTGCGGGGCTTGCCCAGACGGGTTGCGAGGTCGTCATGGGTGAGACTATGCTGTTCGATCAGGATCTGAAATGCACGGGCAAGTTCGAGGGGATTGAGATCCTCTCGTTGGATATTTTCAATCAGCCGTAGCTCGGCGAGGTGCTGGGGCGAATCGTCCTCTCGCACCACGACGGGAATTTTAGCCAGTCCGGCCTGCTTGGCAGCGCGGTAACGACGCTCGCCACTGACAATCTCGAATCCCACCTCACGACGCAATACAACTATTGGCTGCATAATTCCATGAAGAGCTATGCTATGCGCGAGTTCGTCGATTGCCGTTTGGTCGAAACTTTGCCGGGGGTTTTCCCGAGGAGGCACGACCAATCCAATGTCCACTTCCAGATAGCCTTTAAGCGGCTCGCGCCGGATCGTTTTGGCTAGGACATCGGAAATTCCTCGGCCGAGACTGTTATCGCTTAAGGCCATGCAGGATTTCTTTCGCGGCCGCAGCGTAGGCAATTGCGCCTGGGCAGAGCGGGTCGTAGGTAAGAATCGTTTGCGCGTGACTCGGAGCCGCCGCCAGCGCAATGTCTCGAGGAATCGGACGAGCCATTACTTTTTCACCAAAATGATCGCGCATGTCTGCGGCCACTTGCCGAGCGATTGGGTGACGGTCGTCATACATGGTCAACAATATTCCTAGGAGCTCAATCGTCGCTCCCGCATCCTGACGAACATCCTCAACGTATGCAAGGAGTTGCCCGAGTCCTTCCATAGCAAAGTATTCACACTGAAGCGGCAGTATCAGATAATCAGCGGCCAAGAGAGCGTTGGTAGGGAGCCAGGATAAATTCGGCGGGCAATCAATATAAATGAGATCGAATTGGTCGCGAAGGGGCTTGATCAGCGATCTGAGGGTAAATCGCCCCCCATCTTGTTTTGCCAGTCGGCGCTCTTCGTCTATCAATGTTGGGCTAGCGGGAATGATCCAGAGGTTTTCTGAATCAGTCTTAAGTGGTGCCTGACCACTAAAAACCGAAGCCCCCTGAACGGTGGGCGCTAATACCGAGCTTGCGTTGGCCTGAGGATCGCAATCGATCA
>JANYGY010000148.1 GCA_025362255.1 Planctomycetales bacterium | reverse complement strand
CTAGACGATGAGCGACGATCAGCGGGCCGGCGGCGGTCAATGTGCGGCCACTGGAAGTATCCTGCCATTGGTGGTCGCGCGGAACGAACGGCAAATCAGTGATCGCCAGCACCACCCGTAATTCGGTCGCGGTCTGAATTAACTCAAGACCGGTGGTGGGCAAAAACGCGCGGTGCGGATCGCGCGAGGCATATCCCGCCCACAATGGATTGTCGGCAATTGGTGGCGTGGTCGCGCAGTGCCACCAGCGTGATTCTATCATTCGTTCCGGTTCACCAAGGGCCCCACGCAACATGGGCAGTGAATTATTTGACGATGAAACAAATTCTTTTTCCAATGATGCGGCGATTCTACGGGCAGGAGGTGATATCACTGGCAGAGGTGACCCCGCCCCAATGGTGCTGGCCAGCAATGCATTGATCATTGCCGTGCGTCTGGGTGGATCGGATTGAATGTCACGTGCCGCGTCATTGAGCAGGCGCCGCCAACGGTCTGCGTCGGCTGGTGGCAAGCGTTCGGCGAGCAGCATCCGCTCGATCGGATTCAAGGGCGCACCCGCGCGCAACCAGGGCGTCCGATCAACGTCGCAGAGGGCCGACAGCATGGCATCCGGTACCAATACTTGCCGCCGATAGGCGGTGACCATCGCGGCAAAATCGGGGTCATGATGAGCGAGAAACAGATGCAGTTCGTGTGAGGCACCGGTATCCCACAGCTTTCTACGGGCAGCTGAATCAAGCTCGGCCCACTGGCCAAGCCGGGCAAATGGTCCTAAATCCAGGTTTGGCCATGCGGCGCGAATGAATCCGATAAAGCCCCCGACTGAATCGATGAGGCGGATACGTGAGCCAGGCAGACTCGGAAGATCGAGGCGTTCACCCGTCTGCAGGGCGGTGAATCCGCTACTGACGCCGATTTCGCCAGTCAATGGCAGCAGGTCGTTCATTTGACGGTTGCGGACAGGCAGCGGCATGATTCGCGCCGGCAGTGACACCAACTTCTGCACCAGCTGAACGCCGTCCGTCCCCAGCACGAATACTTCAGCGGCATCGCCCAGGCTGGACAGTGGGACGCTGAGCAGACCTGTGGCATCAAGACGAACATTGAGGTGCATGGGATTCGCCGCCGCGAGCCAATCCGGCGTCAGGAAATTTGGTTTTTTCATAGACTGACAAGCATTCAAACCTCCAGCTTTGCCGACTGCCCGTTTACGCCCGCCACCACTTCTATTCCCAAATATCCCAGAAACGACTCCACTATCCCTCGATAAGCAAATCGGCTCATCAGGATGCCACGGGTCCAGCAAGGGGGTCGGACGGTCGAGCATCACACCTGCAAATGCATGCTGATCACGGCGATTGGACAGGTACCATTCTTCATCGCCAACCGTGCGCGATCCTGATGAACTGCCCGGTGGCACCCAATCGTGCAGCATCAGTCGCTGCTGAGCATAGCTCCCGATCGCTAGATCATCGGACGTGGGCCACAGCCGCAGTGGGACGAGGTGCACCCGAGCCGCTGAACTCAAGCCGGTGAGGCGCACTTCAAGCATGGTCGCAGTCAGGTGGGCGCTGATCACTGGCTCGGGCACGGGAACTTGGGCAATCACTCCAGCGCCCACCAAGAGGTCCCCCTCGGTGGCGGTGCTCTGCCGGACGCTGATCTCTACCTGGCTGAAATTATCATGAATACGGTAATTGCCGACGTTGGCAAAATGCACCGACCATCCATTTGCGGTCCGCTTCAGCGCGTCAGGAAGTTCAGCGATGTAGGTTTCACCATGTACGCGGAAAACCTGAGGCGATTCCGCCAGCGGGAGATCCATGGTCTCGCCAGGTCTGAGCACCGTGTTCTGCGGCAGGAGTTGCGGTGGGTCCGTGGTTGCCCATGCACGGCCTGAATCCGAGTCCTTATGCACATGAATCAGCAATGCCTGAGGAAGTTTACCGAGATGGATCTTCCCATCTGAGTCGGTCTTCATGCTGCGCAGGGGATTGGCGACTCGGCACCCGCGTACGGTGACCCCGATATCGAGCCAATGCCCAGGAAGAGGTTCACCGGCATTGCCGCGCAGCTCCACCAGCCAGCCTTCAGGTTCGCGGCGAATCACGTGATCGCTCAACGCATCCTCGGCGATTCCTGGGGATAAGGTGATCTCCCCACGATCGTTGACAGTCACTTCGCGGCCGGTCGATCGACTGAGCACCTGCGCTTCTAATCGCCAGTGCAGCGTCATTGCGCCTTCGGGTACCGTCAACGGCAGGATGACATCCTGGTCATCGGCGAGGTGCAGCGGAAGACTCTGGCTGGCGATGTTCTCGCCGGCGCGGCCCTGCCAGCGCAGAGTCACCTGTGGTTCGCGCAACGCGGAGAGCGATACCGTGGATAGTCCACGGCTGAGATGTGCGCCGAAAGCCAACGTTGGGTTGGTGCCGGCCAAGAGATGTTCGCGCGCATTCAGCAGCCAGCCGGCGAGATGATAGACTTCATCTGGGAGGCGGATGGTGCTCAGCGAGGCGTGCCCGCCACCAACGGCGACCAGCCGTTCATAGGTGTTGCGACCGTCAGGCAGCCGAATGACTCCACGATCATCGGCGTGCAGACACAGTGCGCTCACCCACAGATGCGACTTCATTACGACCTGCCCAAGCTGATCCACCACCACCGCGCGATTGCCCAGCGCATCGCTGGTCGTGATCACCTCGATGGCGCCCCGGCGCACCAGCAGGCGGATTGCCCGTTGGTCGCCCATCGCCTCGATCAGCCACGTGCCAGGTCCACTGATCTGGGGCAGGGGAATGTCACGTTGCTGACGCAGCCACGGGTCAGCGCGCAGCGGCACCGCGATGGTGGCCAGTGGCAGGTTGCCGGTGAGATCCATGGCGATCTCGACTGAGTCCTTGGTGCGCAGGACGGCTTCTTCGTCAATTCGCCAAACCCGTACCGCCAACCGGTCGAGATGTTTGGCAATCAGGCGCACGGTGACCGGCGTATCGAGCGCACTCAAAGCGGATTCCTGTCCTGGCCACCACGCCAATTCGGTGCGATCGTGGAGGAGTTGCGCCGCTTTTGGTCCGCCCAACGCGGCGATCGTATCGGCATCTGCCACCTGATCGGCGGAGCGGATGCCGGTGACGATCCGGGCCGCCATCTGGCGTCCCGCCACGGTCCCCCGGCCAAGGCATTCGGCCCATTCAGGAGCGGACGCGACTTCTACGAGGTGATGATCAACTGCGAGTTCGATCGCCTGGTCCACTAGTTTCCCCGACAGGCCGGTGAGTTGGAAAACCTCGTCGCGGGTGAGTGCGGCTTTATTTCCCTGGGGAGCATTATCGGGGACGACCATCGACTTTGCCGCATACCATTCCTGGATGCGTGCCGACGTGGGCCAGCCGTCGGTGATATCGAGGATCACCAATTCTTCGAGGGCGATCAGGCGCAGCGCCGCGAGATCAGGTCGATTGGCTTCGTAAAACAATGACTCGGCGAGGAGTGCTTCGCAGTAGGCTCGACGCGCTCGCGGATCGATTTGCCAGTGCGTCGCATCATGAAGTCCCGCGAGGTGCTTGAGTCTCAGACGCATGAACTGTGGATGGTTCACGATCGCGGGAACTCCGCCCGCCACGGTCGACAATTGCTCGATGGTCAGCCCAGTGTGGATCGGCAGCGAGCCGAAAGTGTCCGCTGTCTGGTCATTCAGATCGCGAATGATCGCATCGACCACGGCGGGTGTGGATGCGTGATCAAGGCGTCCGAGCAGGTTGTGGCGGCGGTCTCCGGTGGCGGTGGCGAGGACCTGGATCACGCCGTCAACATCATATTCGTGCGGTTCAAGATTAAGCGGAAAATCGCACAGCCGGCTCAACTCGGTGGTAACTTCTTCGGGCGTGGTTGCCCGGGGTGCGTTCTGCTGGGTCAAGGTCTCGGCCAGAAATTCGGCCGCGTGCGGATCGCTATTCCAGGTGATCGCGGCTTGTCGAAGTCGCAGTTGTCGCATGACATTGGGAGTGACCACGCGCTCGGCCGCATCGAGCAGGCGCGCTGCGGCTGCTGGATCGGTGAGTTGGGCGTGGACGATGCGCCAATACCACTGTTCAGCACTTCCTGGATCGAGATGCGCGGCAGCGGTTGCATGCTCACCGAGGGCCAGCTCCTCAAGCACATCCACCGTGGGTTCAGCGCCCGCCAAAGTGTGGGTGGTGACACCGCAGGTGAAAAAGCCGGTGAGCAGCACCGTGCTGAAATGAACCACGGTGAAGAGGGATGCCAAGCGAACATGCATAAGCATTGAACGTAAGCGATTGGTCATCGTTCACCATCCGCGGATCGCTGACGGATATCATGGTGTTGCAACCCAAGCGCCAAGAAGAACGAAAAAAAAGGCGGGCGGACTTTGCAGTCCACCCGCCTAATTGTCAGTGACCAAAAGTCACCTGATGCATATTTGCCCGAGCGCATGGCGCGGGCAGGTCGACCTCAACCGATTTTGAGCAGACGGCCGATGATGTCGCGTTCGAGCTTGCCAGCAGTGTGGACTGCCAGGGCCAACTCATCATCGAGAACCGCAGCGGCGACGCCGATGGCGCGCGACAGTTCAGCGCCCAGGCCGACCTTGGTCTTGCCGGCTGATTTGGCGCTGACCTTGGTCGATGCCTTTTTGCCTTGAGCAGCGGCTTTGGCAGCCTTCGGCGCCTTGGCTTTGGCACCCTTGGACTTGGAATTTTTCTTGGCGGCGTTCACCGAGACCAACTCGGCAACGTCGATGCCCAGATAGGCGGCGTACTTTTTGGCGGTCGTGGCATTGGGCTTCGACTTGCCGTCGATCACGCCCTTGACGGAAACCGTCGATACGCCGATGGCCTTGGCCATGGATTCGAACGAAAGTTTACCTTCGGTGCGTTTGGTTTGGAGGATTTTTGAGAGATTAATGGTCATGAGCGCTACTCTGGAGGAAATATCGATTTGGCAATACCAAGTACGCTTCCAGAGTATCGGGGCTCGAACTTCACATGAATGGTTTCATCGAGCCGAAGCGAATGCGTACGGTGGCAACTGACCTGCCTGCCACGGTAACCGACATCTGATGTCCAGAATACGTGATATCTCGACTCTCCTGTTCTCGATCCTCGGCCAGATTCACCAATGCCGCAGCGACGATGGAGCGTTGAAATCGAAGGCGATCCGTCGTGGGCTCAGAGCTGTGATTCCACAAGCGGACAATGATGCCACGGCCATCGATCGATGGGGCAATGGCTGAAATCACCAACCGGCGATCACGTTGTTCCAAGAATGATACCTGCGTATCGCCAGTGGCTGGCAATGGCGCGAATCCCGATGGACGTGCGCCACTTTGCCTGCTGGTGACTCCGCTTTGGGCGCTCGCCAGCAATTCAAAGACGCGACTCCGGGGAAGAGTTCCGGAAAAAGGCAGCAGCAGATACCGCCACTTCAGCGCACCGGACTCAAGTCCATCAGGCTCACCACCGGTGGCGATGGTCGTGCGAAATGATCGAAGCAGAGTGACCTGCATCGTCCGCCGGTGGTCGTCAGCCACTCCGCCTTCGTGCATTCCACCGGCAGAGATGAAGGCCAGACCCCGGTTTGCGTGACCGACTGATTGGACGTGCAAAAACGGTTTTTCGGCAAGCTCCGCTTCTTGCCAGCCGTCGGTCGCCGGATCGACCGCGATCGGTCGCTCGACCAGATCAAAGGGATGATGCGCCAGCCAGGTCTGAGCAGTCGGAACATCAACCGGCAATAATAATCGCAGTCGAAAATCCTCGGCCTGGTTCTCAATCGAAGTCTCGATGTCGAGATGATCGGCCCCAGCACGCAGGGTGACCAGTGAGATGATCGACAACTGCGTGGATTCGACACTAGCCCGGGCCGATGCCTGATCGTGCCGTTTGGCGACCTGCATGGTGGTTTCCAAACGGAGGGTCATTTGTTCGGGTCCATCATGGACAACTGATATCGTGCACGGCGATCCTCGCGACCACGTCACCCGGTCATTGACCGGCGCGACATGAAACCAGCCGTCGCCTATTTCTCCACGGTGCTCGAAAAGAAGCAGATCCCGATACTCCTCGCCACTGCGCAGGTCACGGACGGTGAGCGTGCCATCCGCCATGACGGTGACTGATATGAGTCCATTGTCGCCTGCTGCTGGTCCGCTGCGCAGGCTACCCCGGTGGCGCACGGGAAGGCAACCGAGCGCCGGATCAGGAATCTCGGCCATCCGGACCCGTACACTGCGGTATCCGCAGGCTGGCAGGTCGAGACGCGCCGCCAGGCGATAACGGGTGAATTCTCCATCACTCTGAAAGCTGAAGCGGGGATATCGGCTGCGCGCATTGGTTTTCGGGATGTAGGACAACCGTTGATAGGGAATCCCCGTGCCATGTTCATCTTCCAGAATGAATCCCTTGATCGCCGGTGAAAAAAAACTTTCCCGATATTCAGCCGCATAGTTGAGCGGCAGATCGACATCGAACTCGATCACCTCAGGTCGGGACCAGGGCAGGGGGTTGCATACGATTAAAGTGAATTCACCAGCTGTTCGGCCCAACTCCCGGGCTCCTTGAGTCAACTCGCCGAGGCTTTGATTACGTAAGGTCTCGCCGAGGACATGCACTTGCTCAAAACGCGTCGCCATATCGCGATGGACCTGATCGATCGAACATCCGCCGATCGAATCATGGGCCTGATTGGTGAGCAAGGTCTGCCAAGCATGCGCTAAGAATCGGGGCGCGGTCTCGGCGATCGATTCTTGCATGACGCTAATGGCAAGGAATGGCTCGACCCAGCGTTCGAGCAGGGCCTGACAAGCATCATTGGCTTGTTTCAGACGAACCCGTGCCGAGACGCAATTGGGAATCAGCCAATTGTAGCCATTGCGCCGGTGAGAGGGATCGCGCAGTTCACCAACCCGGATCGGTAAGGATTCATTCCTTTGCCTGATGCCCGCGCGCGCATCTTTGAAAAATTCGGGCAACGTCGAATGCGCGACCTCAAGGTGCGGCGCTAATCTTTTCATTCTGTGCAACCACGCGCTGACATCTGCCGAAGGCAGGCTGTGGTCCATGCTATCGAAAATTCCGAGTGGAGCGCCGCCGGAGCGAGAAAGTTCATGGTTGATATAGTCACCCAAGGTGCGATCAGCCCACCGCTGGCGGACGAGCTCAGTCTGGGCGGGATCTCCAGCAACCGCTGTCAGTTCAGCGGTGAACAAGGGCAACGCCGCGAGGACAAACGTCGGTTGTTCGAGACACGCTCGCGGCAGCGCCATCGCGCCATACCCCTGTGCGTCCTGAAGTTTGAATGCCAACACCGACGTGCCATCCGGCCCGCGCCAATCAAATAATGCGGGAGTATCACGTTCGTTAACGCCACGGCCTAACACCACGTCGTGGCAACCGAACCCGGCGAAGATGAGCGGCATCTGCGATGGGTGTCCAAACATGTCGCAGATAAATCCCACCGGCATCGCGTGGGTTCCCCACGCTTGCGCCAAAGCCCGACCGTGGGCCAGGTTCCGGATCAATGCTTCATCACCGACGCAGAAGAGATCAGGCATGGTGTACCATGGCCCGATCAGGATCCGCCCACCACGAATCAGCCGCCCAAGCCGCTCACGCCGCTCTGGTCTGATGGCACAATAATCCTCCAGCATGCAAGTCTGGCCATCGAGATGAAAATAGCGGAATTCGGGATCGCGTTCCATCAGCTCGATCAAGTGGTCGATGAGCTGAACCAACATGAAGCGGAATTCTTCAAAAGGCCGATACCACTCACGGTCCCAATGGGTTCCCGACAGATAATGCGCCGACGTCTGTTGACCATTCATGGCCTCATCGTCGTTCACCTGAAGTACCAGTCGCCGGTCAGATAGCGAAATTCTGACCTGCGGTAGAATTCTCGATGATCAGGGAACCCGAGGTGATCGAAGGCAACCATGCTATGCAGCCCTCACCTGGTAAGCGAAGAGCATGATCCCACCGATACCTTCCAGAGCCGAATTTTCCGCAATGCTTGCGCTGCCCCCGGCGTGGCTGCGCGAATCACTGATTGGAATGAGTGCGGACGATTGCGAGGCCACCCCATTTGCAGGCAAATGGTCCTACCGCGGAATGATCGAACACGTGGTCAACGCCGATCTGGATTGGACTGACATCCTCTACCGAGCGGTACGACCACTGCGGCCGCAGCATGGAGCGTGGAACCCCGAATGGAGGGCAGATTTCGACCGTCGACGGAAAATTGGCGATATTAATACCGCGATTGACGTCATGGCGGAGAATCACGCACAGTTTTCAACTTGGATCCGCACCTTGGACGATGAAGATTTCCTTCAACCATTCCCTGGCGTATTATGGCTCATCGAAGCCGGCTTGAAGGTAGTGGTCGCTGATTCTGGCCGCTGGGGCCTGTACCTGCATCCCTATCACCATTTGGCCTATCTTCAGAGACACCGCGTGGCGCTCGGGAAACCACTCCCAAGAATGGATCGTTACCTCGAACGCCCTCCAGGTTTCGATGCCCAGACTCCCTGGCCGCCATGGACGGCGACATCAAACTAGTTTACGAAATAAACAAGCCGGGTGCATTCGTCATGTAGTCAAAACGTGGCATGGGCGGCTCGCCCATGGGGCTGTCTCTCTAAAAACATCACGGAGGCAGTGCAACTTTCCACGTCCTTCCATTGGCAATTTCCGTCACCCGATCACGGATCGCCTTGCCCTCAACCGAATTGATCGGGGTCCAGCTCTTGTCCTCAGGTCGCTTCACCATCGTACCGGATATGACATCGGTTGAACCTCGACCGTCACGTAAAATGGATTCGCGGGTCTTGGCGGTGTAGGTCAACAGATAGATGATAGTGGGCGAGGCGTCGCCCGAAAAAATGACCACGTTGGCGATCACCCCGGTGTCAAATCCCGAAGATGCTTCAAATGGCGGTATGGCATCGGCTGACGGATATAATTTTCCGGTTACGGTGTCATAGGCATAGACCGTGCCGCTGACGGTGGGGGGAGTCCGATTCAGCACCAATGCAGTGATCAGGGCAACTGGAACCAATGTAAACAATCCAAACTGCCACATGCGCATATCAGAATTTCCCGAACCACATATTGCTGTTGATGCCATTGCCGACCATTTCCTCAAGGCCGACAGCAGCGGCGTGGCCATCGTAAAATGAACAGACCATTTTACGATTGTGAGTAAATCGCGGCAAAGTCGTCGGAGAAAAACAAGTAGTGGTGAAAGGTCCACGCGAGGTGGCATATACCGGGGGATCGAACGTGGCCCCCCAGTAACCTACGATCGGTGCGGGTGGCATCACGCAGCTCTGGCCGCCAAAAGCTCCGGAGGTTTCGGTGCCCATCACTTCGCCCAACCAGATCAACGAGCTTGAATTTTTGACTTTCGACAACGGCACCCCCCAATCCGAATCAAAGCCATTACCCAGCACAAATCCCTGCCCCTTGTGGTTTACGCCATACGAAGTGCCGTGAAAATCGCGAACACGTCCGTCGTTGGCCGTCTCCGTGGTTGGTGCCCAGGCAAAATCATTTCGCTTGGCCCAGGAAGGACACAAGAACATCCCACTACCACGAATGGAATCATCCCATTTGAGGAGAAACGCAAACCATATGCCCCACGGTGGAAAGAGGAGATCACCGCCAGGCAAGCTAGTGGCCTGACCAGGTGGGATGAAGCCTTCGTGATCGTTGGCGTAAGCGAGTTGGGCAACCGTGAGTTGGCGGATGTTATTGACGCAGGTCATGGTCCGTGCCTGATTGCGCACCATATTGATCGCCGGTAGCAGCATCGCAGCAAGAATCGCGATGATGGAGATCACCACCAATAATTCGATCAAAGTAAAGCCACCGGAGCTCGACAACAGCGGAGAAGTCAGGCGCGGAGTGGGTTTCATTTAACTAATATACCCTACTGGAACAGACCGCGATTCAAGAATCCAATGATTCTAGCCTATCCTAGAATTACACAGCAAGGCAATTTACATACCATCGTATATAAAATTTAAAGTATTGAAGCGCAAAGATTTATGGAATGGCTACCTGCCAGCTGCGATCACCAGCCAATTCCTTGGTTCGTTCGACGATAGTCCGACCAGCGGGAGTATTCAGGGGGACCCAGTCCTGGTCTTGCGGACGTCGCACCATGGTGCCGGCAACAACGTCTTCGGTAATCTCACCTGTGCGCTCAAAAACCTCGTGCGCCTGTGGGGTGTATGTTTTCAGGTAGATCACCGTCGGTTTTGAGTCGCCCGCAAACACGACCACATGCGCGCCTACCCCAGCCTGAGCCCCCGATGGGGCTGACATGGGCGGGATGAAATCGTGGGTCGCGAATATTTTACCCGTGCCGGTGTCATAGGCATAGACGGTACTAAATTTTACCGCTGAATCTCTGACGAGCCACCAGACCAAGACAGGTAAGGCCAGTCCAGCAATGATCACCCCCACCTGCCACATACGTGCTGCCACGATTAGCGGAAACCATACCAGAGATTGCTTATGGTGCCGTCCCCGACCATTTCACCCAGCGTGACGCCCGCTACATGACCATCATAAAAAGAACAGGTCATTCTTTTTGCATGGGAAAAACGAGTAAGGTAGCGAGGGAACCAAACGCCTGCTGGCAATTCATAAGGGCCAATGACAGAGGTGTACATCGCGGGATACGTGGGAGTGTGATAGGTTCCGGGAGTTACCGCATAATACATTGGTGCAACGATTGGAGCTGGAGCACTCATTCCTCCCTCGCCGTGCAATTCCCCATCGGGGTCGCAGCCAATGACTTCGCCCATCCAAATCATTGCTGAAGGAGATAAGGCGCGAGAAATACGTCTTGTCCAATCATCTCCACCCATCAGTTCCTGGGCCCAGTGATTGATGGCGTATGAGGTCGAATGAAATCGCATGGAGTTTGCCCAGTCGGTACTATTTGCCTTGTCCCAGGTGACCTGCTTGAGGACCTGAGTACGCCGTCCCGGGGCTGTGCACATGAACACGGGATTGCCACGGAGTGTCGGGTCGTATTTGAACAAGAAACCAAACCACATGCCCCATGCCTCTTCTTCAATCGGGGTGCCATTGGCTTTATGCATGGGGGCCAAGAACCCTGAATGGTCAGTGGTATAACCCAACTGGGCAGCCGAAATCTGTCGAAGGTTGCTCAGGCACGCCACCGCCCCGGCCTGGCGTTGAATCATGGACATCGCCGGTAGCAACAATGACACCAAGATGGCGATCACCGCCATCACCACCAGTAATTCGATCAAGGTAAAAGCTGCGCCATGGTAGGGGACGCTGGCCCGCTGGCCGCGCGAGTCACTGCGCGGGGTTGGGGAAGGCTCACAGAGCGGATTTTTTATGCTCATAACCGGTGACCTCTTCCCCCATCATTGGAGAGGGCGTTCAACTCAGAACCATTCAAATCGTAAATTCTGGAGAGCCATAGAATTGGGAAGTGGCCGTATAACGTGCGGCGTCTGCGTGGAAAGGAATCATCGGATTACAAGAAAAATGCTGATTTTCGTATCGTTTTATAACGAACGAGGCAATCCTCGCCTTGCCAGTTTTGCAGATTAAGGCAGCAACTGCGCCGCAATTTTCGTCGGCGGTCGATTGGGATCCTGGGGCGACTGGAGCAAAGAGATCGCCGCTTCGATGACCGCGTGCGCGTCAAAGCCAACCCGGGTAACTGGCACGACGCACTGGGCCGCATACGGATGGTTCGCATGGACGACCACTTCGACATCTCCCGGGATCGCCATTCCGCTGGCGCGCAGGCCCATACTCGCCCACTGCACCAGGTTGTCGTCGTGGATGATGAGACCATTGGGTCGTTCATTGGCAGGCAGGCGCATCAGCAGATGGGCAATATGCTCAGCGCCGCGCCAGCGGCGTCCCTCACCGACGAACTGCACGAGATAGGGCGTGTTTTCGCAGCCCAATTCACGAAGTTTCTCGGTGGTATCATCCAGATATCCGTAGATGCCATCGGCCAGGATGTGGGCAATTCGCCGCCGCCCACGCCGATGCAGGACGTCGATCGCCGCCGCGGCGAAGCCAGGCTGATCAACTTCCACGCGGGGATATTCCGGATAATTCCGACCTTCTCGGCCAACCAGGACCAGCGGCACAGAGGCGGCAGTCGGGCGGGGCAAAGCATCGAGAATATCACTCGAGGGTGAGATCACGATGATCCCGGCGAGTCGATGGGCCGAGGCGAGGGTGACTAGCATCTCGACATGACGTTCGCGCTGATCACCGTGCAGGTCGAACGTCCGCAAGCGATACGAATGATCCTGGCTGATGGCTCCAGCCACGCTGCGGATGGCCTCGCAAAAAAGAGAGCGGGACGAGATTGCGCTGCCAAAGACCAAGGCCACGTCTGCTTTCGACGGTGGATGAGGATGGACAAACGTGCCCTTTCCCGGGGTGCAGCAGATGAAGCCTTCGGTGACCAGCATATCGATTGCACGCTGCATCGTCGCCAGTGCGGCGTTGTATTCGCGACACATATCCTGACGGATCGGCAATTTGGTGTTTGGCGGCAAAGCCCCGCTGGCGATCTGCCACCTCAGTGCGTCGACAATCGCGTTGGAACTCGCAAATTCTTTATCTGTCGATAGCCGCATGGGTTGACGTTAACGGCTGCTCATCCAACCGCCATCGCGCAGCTGATGAGTCACTCAGTCAGAGGTTCCTTAGGTTGGGGGCCTAAACGAGACGATCGTTCGTAAAAATGCGAACCCGAAGTCATTGAAGTCTGTCGGAGATCGATGACCGAGGCTGGCGAGGTGGATCGGATGGCAGGGTCAAGGCGGATAGAAGCACCGAAAAGCAGCGCCATTCGGACATTCCGACTACGCAGAGCAGGTCATTCGAGACCAAGCCAGACGACCGAATTTGTTCACGATATGCTCATAGGACGCGTCCAAAAATACACGGTCCTTCTAACGGAGACTAGAAGGATGCCTTAAACCAAGTGGGTTTATGGATTGAGGGATACGCTCCCCAAGGCGAAAAAGCCATTTTCAGGAGCGTCAAATGATTCATCGGTCTCATTCAGCTATCCGATCGGCATTTATGAATCAGGTAGTCTTCTCATTTCTTGGCGTCATCGGCCTCACCGTCAATGGTTTGCAGGCAGCTGATTTTGATCTTGCGGGCGCCGTGCGAACGGCTCAGGCCAATTCTGTGGTTCAGATTCCGCCAGGGAATTATGTGGTTGGCGATCTTGTAATCCCCTCCGGCGTCACTTTGAAAGGGTCAGGATATCGGTTGACCACCCTTTCAGCCAAGGATTCGGCGAATGGACTCGTGGTGCGTGGCGACCATGTGACCATCTGTGACGTGTCAATAATCGATGCCCAGGAATCGGGCATCCTGGTTCAAGCGTCATCCTCGGTGCTCGTGGCCCGGGTCTATGTCCACGGATGTCTGAGTGGACTGCTTGCCACCGGATCTACAGGATTGCGGATCGAGAATTCCATCATGGCGAGAAATCGGCGTGGAGCAGTCCTCACCGCCAGCAGTGATTCATCCCTGATCAATTGCACCATGGCCGATAATCAAGTTCTTGCCGTGTCTGTTTCAGGGGGAACGAAAGTAACCATCTTCAATAATGTCTTTACCGGTAGTCCTACTGGAGTTTGGATCGCAAAGGAAACGGTTGATCTCAGTCTGGACGCAAATCTGTATGCAACGAATATTATTGGAAACCGCTCCGGAGACCCTGCCCGGGCATCACTATTCGGCTGGCGACGTCTGACAGAATGGGATGCGCATTCAATCGATCTTGCGGTGACCTACGTAGATCCGGCGGCCTCTGATTATCATCCGACCAGCCGGTTGGCCTGGGATCCGACCCTGGCCACCACCTCTGATTGGGGACTTGCCGAATTTGCAGGAGTGCGCGCGCCGACCCAGGATATCGATGGCACGCAGCGCCAGGGCGGAGTCGACCTCGGTGCGTATGAGATGTCCTTTCCGCCTCAGCGACCGGCCGATGGCACCTTCATCGTGACCGCGGGCCAAACCATGAAAAGCGCAGCGATCTATTTTTCAGATGGCCGGATGCTGACCGATCTCTTTCAGAATCTTCCGGTGCCTGCCGGGAAACATGATTTCTACTTCCCCAGCCGCGACCAATCGAATCAAGCGATTGCGCCCGGCAGCTACGAGCTGCGCGTGGTTGAAAGTGGACTGGTCAATCGATATCGCGGGTTGGCAGGAAATTTTGCCAAGAGTTCGCATCTTGCCGACAATTGCGCCTGGCCCGAGGAGATGATTGCCTTTGATCGTCAGGATCGCATCTACGTCTTGCAGAATAGTTTTGAAAATGGCCAAGGAGTGCGCGCATTCGATGCAGCCTATGACCAACCGCGATGGATGATGCCGGGGGGCAGTGGCACGGTGGGATGGGCCACTGACGATCAATGGATCTATTATCTGCAAGCTCGCGGCGGAGGTCGGTTCATATTGCGTAAAATCGATTTGGCGTCTGGTGCCATGGGCGAAATTTCCGGGTCAGGCAGTGTTGAGCTGGCAGCGCCGTTCAGCCCGCAACTTAATGGAATGACTCTTCTTGGATCCGATTTATTCCTATCTGATCCGACCACCGGCACCATTTATCATGGTTCGGCAATTAAACCGGCGTTCACCCCACTCGTTACCATTCCTGGAGCAACCAGCATTACTGCCGACGAACGGACCAAGCACTTGTGGGTGATAGCCAAGGATGGCGAGTTGATGGCCATCGATCCGCTGAGTGGAAAAATAATCGCCCGTGACAAATCGATTGCGGGGCCCCGTTCTATTTGCGCGCGTAATGGTAGATTGGCAGTTCTTTCAACCACCACCGGAAAAATCCATATTCTCGATGTGAGCAATCTCGATTCGATAAAGAAAGTACGCGACATTGGGACCGGAGACGGACCTGGTGGGATGCAAAAGCCAGATCGTTTCTGGTTTCAACAGGGAGCGCAACAACCGATAGGACCACAATTGTCTACGGGTACAATCAAGTACTCAGTATCCATTAATAGCATCGGTGAAGTAGTGGTGGTCGATGGTCCGCGAATCTCATTTTGGAATGTAGATGGAAGTCTAAGGAAACAGGGTAGCGGATTTTGGGGACAACATCTCTACGCTGCCCGCTGGGCACCAGGCGAAGACATCTGCCTGTTTGGGGTGAGTGGTGACTATTCGATGCGAATGGATTGTAGAAAAGGCACCTGGACACCAGATGGGGCCTGGGAAAAACCGGCGTACGTCTATGAAGAACGGGTACCGCGCCACTATTTTACATTAGGCAAGGATCGCTTTGCGATAATGGCAGTGACGTTGAGTGATCCCCAACGCTCCGGGGAGGCTCAGGTGCAGACGGTCGGTTTTGATCCTGCCAAAAGCGGATTCCCTGGATACCTCATGGTTCGCCTTGATGAAAAACGCCAAATACCTGTTGCGTTGACCTACAATCATCCTGCAAAAAAAGTTCAGGTGCTCTGTCATGACGTCAATCATGACGGAGTGATCGAGGGTGAAGAAGGACTCAGCGAAATCCGTCGTTCAGACGGTCAGCCACTGCTCATCCCGGTCACCCGATATGGCGCGTTGCCGTGGACCGAGAATGGTGATCTCATTTTTTCTGGCCATGGCGCTGAACAGACATGCGGGCAGATAGTCCGACTGAAAGGATTGGATGCATCCGGGACTTGGCCGGAATACGATTGGGCGGGCGCCATCCCGGTGCCAGCCCAGGGAGGTAAAGGTGGTCAGCCAGACGTGCTGTCGCCTTACGATTTCAAGACGGTCGAACGGTTGAACGACACCTATCAGATCGCCAAGTTCGCCAGTGGTGACTATGCCCAGTCGGCAATCCTTAAAAGCTCTGGCGGAACTGGTCTGGGTAACGGTGCTGGCACTGACATTGCTGGCTTTGGATCTGATGGAAAATTCCGCTGGCTGTTCAAGTTGGCGCATCGTGAAGGCAGCCAGGGGGTCCAATCGCTTCCCACCTTGGGCCTGGCCTTCGCCATGACCAGTAAGGAATGCGACTACATGGTGATCGACAAGGATGGTTTAGGTCTAGGTGCTTTGGCGATGCCGGATGAATCAAGGTGGTTGGGCATGTGGTCGGATCATGCCCAGCAACAGGTGATGTGGATCGGCAATGATGGCTCGGCAAATTATGTTCTCGGTGATTATGCGCTGAACGGGTACCATTGGTTCACTATTGATCACATCGATCAGATCAAGCATTCCCAGGTAGCGTTGACCTTGTCACCCATCACAGCCGAAAAACTGTCTCAGACAGCGGGGCTGGTCGCGTACTCAAAGTCGACTCCGCCATCAACCGATGTTCGCATCACGCACCTTGCCGCGCCGATGGTGATGGATGGAGACTTGATCAAATGGCGTAAAAAGGCGATTCCTGTGTCAGCTGTCATCACTCCAGAAACCGGTACTGGAATCATCGGCCCACGTGATTGCAGCGCGGTGCTGCGACTCGCCTGGGAAGGTGATGCGCTCTACGTCCAAACCATCGTCTTTGATGATAAGATCACCTCACATCAGCCGGTGAGTCAAATGTTTCAACAAGATGGTATAGAAATAGCAATCAATGGATTTATGGAAGGATTCAAATTCAATGTCGCGCGAACGACGGATCACGGACCGGCGGTCTTTCGGAATCGTTTTGCACTGAACACTTTTGATAAACTTTATGAGCCGGAACTGGTCCCGAGAAACATCACCATCCATGCCGACAGCCAGAAGATCGAAGAGCGGCATCTGATTGAAACTTTGTATGGCATCGATCTCTCGCATTCGCCGGCGATCGTCACTGAATTCCGATTGCCTTTGAACGCTTCGGTAGCGTTCATCGGTGATCCAGGTCAGTTACCAATGGTTAGGTCCGGAGCGCAATTCTACCTGGGAGCGATGATCAATGACAATGATATCATGGGTGGTGATGTGCAGAAATATCTGGTCTGGCCTGCTACCTATTCAACCTTTGGGGTGAAAACCCTTGGCGCCAAGGCGACTTTGGAATAATAACGTGTACCACGCAGTCATCAATTTACCCAATCAACACAGCGAATTTTTAATATGAACATCGTTGATCATCACCTTCGGTCGATTCACTGCGGAAACGCTGAGATCACCTTGTTGATCGGCCCGGATGAGACGTTTAAGGGAATCGGTGCCGTTTCCATTGACGGACTGGCGATCCGCTCGGGGCGGCTCCCGATTTTCCCCCTGGCTCAGTCTTTTACCGCTGCCAGCGAGCTGGTGTCGGCACGCTTGGTAGAGGTCGTCGAATCCCCGGGATCATGTCGTATCAGGTTGGCCCCCAGTTTTCAGCGGTTGGCGACCTTGCCGCTGCGAGATCATAGCTTTGATCCTATTCACCACACCGATGATTGGGGTGGCGAACCGACCGAGGTCGACGGTGAACTGGATCTAGTGATCAGTTCGATCACGTACGCCGTGGATGAACAGCAGGCAAATGGTTTCAGCTATTGTTGGGAATATCGCGGTGGTCGCCCGCTGTGGTGGATTCTCGACCGCGCTTCTTGGGAACTTGAAGGTGACATCCTGGGGGCGAGTGCATATTCCCAGTCGGCTTGTTCAGCCCCCGTGGCCACATTTGCTGCCGACACGGCTTGGACTACCGAGGGAAAACTATACTGGATGGCCGGAAACCCGCGCCTGAACAGTATCATGACCCATAATCTTCCACGTTTTGCCAGTCACGGATCATTTGATTTCCAACACAAGAATGGTCGCGCTCTGGTAGGGATGTTCCAACGTGTCGGTCTGATTCGTAGCGTCGTCTGCCGTGACCCTGGACGCGCAGAATTACGGCACTTCGATAAACATATTGACGATGAAGCAGTCAATTTTTCGACCATCCCCAAAAACATCCTGCTCTTTGAGGGCAACCGCGATGAAGTGGACATGAAAAACCTGTGGACCTCGATTCATCAGGATGTTGCAGAGCGTGCCCGTGCTGAATTCGGAATCGCTGAACAGCCATTTATGCCGCAGATCGGCTGGAATTTCTGGGCTGGATTCACCATCGACTCGTATCGTCGCGATTTGATTCCTGCCGCCAACGCGCTTGGAATTCGTCGTATTTTTGTCGATAATCTAAAGAAATCGGCAATGACAGAAGAAGCCCCGCTCAAAGGGGTTTTCACCTGGAACATGTGCTGTCCCCATGAGTATGAGATATCTCCACTGCTCGGAGGGGATGACAGCCTTCGCCGCCTGGTTGCCGACTGTGCTGACCAAGGCATCAAGGTGGTGTCATGGACCAACAACATGCAGGCCTATTCAAGCCCCTTGAACAAGGCGGAACGAGAAGAGGGCGAAACAGGAAACTATGTGCTGCTTGAAGACGCTCGTCAGAAATTCGGCGGCGCCTATCTCGGGTGCATGAGTGCGCTTGACCTCGCGGTTCCAGAAGTCCGTGAACGATGGATAGCTGATCACGTGCGCATTCGAGATGCCACCGGCTTAAGTGGCTACCTGTTTGACAGTTTCTACAATTTGGGATTCACTCCGATCAATTTCCGGGGCTGCCGACCGCGAACCATGTGGCGAAGCACCCTTGAAGCTGTACGCCGGTTGCAGCAAGCGGGGGTGGAATTCCACATCGAATCATTCGGCCCATTTGGTCGACCGCAGCACGGGCATCCGAAAAGTTACGATCTCAGCTGTGCTTTTATCTGTCTGGGCGTTGGCCTCGGAAATGATTATACGACGGTTCCCAGTGGCCATCCGCTCTGCCAGTCACAACCCGACGATGCAGCCGCGACCTATTTCGCTCTCGCATACCAAGCACTGGATAGCATCCCGCTTTTCAAAGACGATAAGCGCATTGATACCATGTGGGGCAAGTCACATCGCCAAGCGTTGGCTGACTATCACCAAGTACTCCCTCAGATGCGTAAGCGGATCCTGCAGGCCGATGGGGGTTCAGTCATTTGGCATGATAAGAATGGTCAGATTGCAACGATCTTCAACTTTACTCCACGTGACGCGGCTATCATCGGCACGGTCATGGACGTGACCTCGGGCAAAGCGCTCTCCCCCGCGGCGACCTACCATCTTGCGCCTTGGACCACGTATCAGGTTTCGGGACCTGTGCTGCCCAACACGATCAGTCAATAAGGTTCACGTGCATTCATCGTCTCATGAGTCTCGTCCCGAGTAATGGAGCTTCCCACGTTCCAATTCCGGCATTTTTCAGATCTGATAGACTCTTCCTGCCGCTTTGCGAAGCTTAACCTGCTATCGGCGCATCGCCCATGCGCTGTTTTTCACTTATTTATGTGGCTGCTAAGCAAAATTAGCAAATCACTATAATATAAAACGCAGCTTTGCCCACGTTCCTCAGGTCGAGTCTCGTTGCATCTTGGTCTGCGCTTCTCTGATACGACGCATGTCGCCAGAGCGGACCATATCGCGAGTAATACGGGCGATCGCGCCTTTGACTGTCGAGGCCGCATCTTTCTGGATTTTCTTGTATTGACGAGTCGCGTGCTGGCCGATTTTACGGTATTGTTTGGTCGCCTGATTGCCGATGACGCGGAAAGATCTGGTGGCATGGCCACTGGTGACCTCGTCGAGTTTCTTCACCACCTTGGTGTTTCGGACGAGGCACAGGACAACAATGATGAAGACGACGACCAAACCCGACAGAACCATTACATCTTTCATTCCCGATGATAAGTGCATCCCGATGACGACCGGCGGAGCCTGAAAACGTTTGACGATCGCCGGGGATAGTACTGATTTTATCTGCCGATCTGGATGATTGAGTTCCCATTTGTGAAAGGTCGCGGCCGCAATTGGGCCACCTATGGCCTTAAGGCACAATTCGGTGATCTGGCCGACCTGCGGGGCTTCGCTATCTAGCAATGGCGCCACCAGCGGGGCGACGACCGCCCGACGCAATCGCAATGATGCGCCCACCTTCATGGCCTCGATCTGCACTTCTGGATTCTTGTTTATCAGATTGCGCGTGACATCGGCTAGGGTGGTATCGGTAGAGCTCAATTCGGCCTTGTATCAAGCTATTCAGGATTCGCGGGTATCGCCCAGGTCTTTTCTGCTGAACTGCACCAGCATGCCCATGGTCGACCGCGTTTCTTCCGTCGAACACTTGCCGATGCGTGCGATCAGCATTCCTCGACTAGTATCTTGTACCAAAAACATATTCGTATTGTAAGAACCTGCTCATCGCGCTAAAGGCGCGCATGGTAAACCGCTATCGCATCACACTCACGGAGGAAGAACGCAAGCAATTGCGCGACGCCACCCGTAGCGGAAAAACCACCGCTCCGAAATTGGTAAACGCCCGCGCTCTCCTATTTTGCGACATCGGTCCCTATGCCGAGAAGTCCTGGAAAGTCGCGGATGTGGCCACTGCCCTGGGTGTTTCGGCCCGCAGCGTTGAGCATCTCAAGGAGCGCTTCGTGGAGGAGAGGTTGGATGCCGCCCTCGTCCGCAAGTCCAGAAGCAAACTGCCAAGAATTACTTTTGACGGCGGATTCGATGCACGCCTTACCGCGCTCGCGTGCTCGTCCGCGCCGAAGGGCAGAGCCCGTTGGACAGTGCACCTACTGGCGGAGAAAGTCGTCGAATTGAATTTTGTGCCCTCCGTTTCACTTAATACCATCCAGCACTCCCTTAAAAAAAAATTGCGCCCTCATCTAATTAAATATTGGAAGATCCCACCCGACGCCAACGCCGCCTTCGTCACCAACATGGAGGATGCCTTTGCTGTCTACGAGCTCCCCTATGACGCGGGATATCCAGTCGTTTGCCTGGATGAATCCAATAAGCAACTGGTTGGAGAGCTACACGAACCCTTCCCCATGGCGGTCGGTCACGGCGAGATCGTCGACCACGAATATGTCCGTAACGGAGTGGCTGATATATTTGTCGCCGTGGAACCGCTGACTGGACAGCGGCACGTGGAGATAACCGAACGACGCACCCGCAATGAGTTCGCGCACTTCATCAAGTATTTGCTCGATGAGCGTTACCCTAACGCCGTAAAAGTGCGCCTCGTGATGGACAATCTCAACACCCACGACATGGCCTCGCTCTACGCCACCTTCAAACCGGCCGAGGCCAGGCGGCTAGCCGACAGACTGGACATCCACTACACCCCAAAAAACGGCAGTTGGCTCAACATTGCGGAGATCGAGTTCAGCGTCATGCAAAGCCAGTGCCTGAACCGGCGCATTCCCAACCTCGCGACCATGCGCGCCGAAGTGGCGG
>JANYGY010000118.1 GCA_025362255.1 Planctomycetales bacterium | reverse complement strand
AAAAACGCATCGCTCGGCGCATTCACCAATTCTGCAGAGTCGATCAGGATCACATCGAACCGCTCTTGGCAGTCGCGCAACCAGCGGTGCGCATCGTCGTAGATGACCTTGACCCGGGGATCGCGCAGCGCCGCGGCCGGGCCGGGGAAATAGGTCGCCGCGACCTCAGCAACTTGGCGATCGATCTCGACCACGGTGACGCTTTCGACCGAACTGTAACGCAGGCACTCACGCGCCAGTCCACCGTCGCCGCCGCCGACGATCAGGATCTTCTTCGCTTGGCCGTGCACCGACAAAGCCGGGTGCACCAGCTGCTCGGCGTACCACGCTTCGTCAAGTTCGGTGAGCGCGATCGAGCCGCCGAGACACAGCACTTTGCCGAGATCCGTGCTGTCATACACGGCGATGTGCTGGAACGGCGAGGTCGACGAATGCAGGCACGATTTGAGCTGCAACGTGAGCCCGATGCGATCATGGATGCGATCGCTGAGCGTAAGGCGAAGGTTCTCGGTCTGCATGGTACGACCCTTAATCGATCACAACGATTTTGGCTTTGGGAAAGAAATTGAACTCAGTGGCCGACGCCCAGGTGTAGGCGCCCATCATCGGACTGACGACGAGGTCGCCGCATTCCATCTCGGGCAACATGATGTCGGTATAGATCACGTCGATCGAATCGCAGGTCGGGCCTGAGACCACCGACATGCGCTCTTCGCCGCCTTTGCCTTCGAGCTTTGCCAAAGGCGAAAACTGATAGTCGCCATGGTCGAACATTTTACCCGAATAGCTGCCATACAGGCCGTCATCCAGGTAATACCACATACGACCCTGACGTTCGGCCTTGCCCATGACGCTGGCGACCAAAGTCATCGATGGCGCGCTGATGAAGCGACCCGGTTCGGCGAGCAGGCGCACGCCCGGAAACAGGCGCTGCAGTTCGCTGGCCACCGGGTGGCAATAGTAATTGATCGGCATCACCGGATCAGTGTACGGCACGGGAAATCCACCGCCGATATCCATGGTGTCGAGATGGATGCCTTCGAGGGCCGCCAAGCTGAACAACTGACGGCAGAAGGTGATCGCTTCGACGTATTTGAAATTGTTCATCAGCTGCGAGCCGGCGTGGAAGCTGAGGCCGCGGACTTTCAGGCCCATGCCGACCGCTTTGCGTAGCAGCTCAAGCGCCTCGGCGGGCTGCACGCCGAACTTCGCGCTCAAGTCGCAACGCGCGTCCTTGTTGCGGAAGCTCAGGCGCATCAACAGCTCGACCTGATCTTTGTACGGCAGGAATTTCGGCAATTCCCAGGGATTATCGAAGACGAAGGTTTTGCAGCCGTAGCCAAGGGTGTAGCGGATGTCGCTGTCGCGCTTGATCGGATGGGTCTGGATGCACTTGTCGGCGGGCACGCCGGCGGCGCGCACGACATCGACTTCGCCGTTGGTCGCGAGATCGAAGTAGGCGCCGATTTCATGCAGCGCCTTGACCACTGCCGGATGCGGCAACGGCTTGAGCGCGTAGTGGAGGAGAACACCGGGAAGGGCCGCCTGCAGGGTCCGATACTGACTGACGATCGTCCGGGTGGACAACAGCAGTAACGGCGTGCCATGCTCGGCGGCCAGGCTTCGGATACGGGATGGGTCGACGGTAAAAGACATGCGCTTTCAGGCCTCGATGATGGTGAGCTTGCCCGACGAGTTGATGTCGATGTCGTCGAGCACGATGGGTTTGCGATCAGTTATCACCGGTACCGATTCCAGATCGTCGAGCAGATCCTGGACAAACGGCATCGGGGTGAGCATGGCCTGGTGGGTGGCGCCGTTATAGCACTTCAGGCCCGAAACGCCGCGCGCATTCAGCCGCACGCCGATGTCGACCGCGGTGAAGGTCGAGACATCGACCGAATCTGAACACACCGTCACCGACCACAGCACTGCATACATGTGGATGTACAGATAGAATGTCCGACGGAATTTAAATACCCCGGCGAGGGTGCGGTGGCACTGCTGAAACGTCCGTGGGCGCGAAATCGGCGACTCGGTATGCATCACGAACACGCCGTTGGGATTCTTGAACGTTTTCTTCACCGAATTGAAGAATTCCTTGGTGTACAGCATCACCGCTGGACCGAACGGATCCGTCATGTCCATGATCACGACGTCGAATTTCGCTTTGGTCTTTTCGACGTATTTCCGGCCATCGCCGATTTCGAGCTTGGTGCGTTTGTCGGTGAACGCTCCGTCGCTGATCTCGGGCATCAACTTGGCGCAGAAATCAACCACCCCGCCATCGAGTTCGGCCATCACCGCCCGCTCGACCGTATCGTGCTTGAGGACTTCGCGCAGGATGCCGCCGTCGCCCGCGCCGATGATCAGCACGTCGGCCGGATTCGGATGGCCGATCAACGCCGGGTGCACCATCGGCTCATGATAAAGGAATTCATTGCGTGACGTCACCTGGGTCACGCCATCGAGCAGCATCACCCGGCCGAACTCGGCCGAATCGATGACTTCGATGTTTTGAAACTTCGTTTTGCTGGTGTGTAACGTCTTGCCGGCACGATAGAAATACCCAAAATCGGGATTCAATGATTCGACAATATAGCGTTGCTTGGTGGCCACGTTTTCTCCTAGTTCAAGCAGGCAGGCGGCAAGGTTGTAGACCCCCTGTCCCGGCCCGCAACCGCTGTGGCCGGCAACCCTCGCCGATCACATGAAGGCCTGATGAACCCGGGTCATCCGGCCTTCAAATGCACAGACCTGCGCAGCTTTACGGAGCGAGCTCGAGCTTGACCGACAGAAGCTGGGTAGGTTGAGCAGCGGGCAGGATGTCATTCGGCTTGATGCTCACCGTGGCGATGTCGACCGCCGTCGCCTGCCTGTTCCACCAACTGGCAGCCTGCTCTTCACTCCATTCGGCGGCGCAGGCGCAGGCCAGCAGCTCGCGCCGCATTTGGGCCGCGTCGGATTGCCGCTGCGTCGGATCTTTGGCGATGGCGCGCATGATCACCGCTTCGAGGTCAGCGTGGACGAGTCCTGGTCGGCGGATGCTCAGCGGAACCGGGGCCTGGTCCAAATGCAGGCGCAACAGATCAATCATCGAATCCGCCATGAACGGCGGATCGCCGGTCAGCAATTCGTAGAGGATGCAGCCCATGGCGTACAGATCACTGCGCCCGTCGATGCCGTCCTTCTGGCTGATCACCTCCGGCGCCATGTACGGCGGAGTGCCGCTGATGACATTGCCCATGGTGATGCTCATTCCGCCCACGGCCTTGTTCTTGTCGAAACGCTTGGCCAATCCGAAATCGAGAACCTTGACGAAGTCGTGCAGCCCTCCGCGAACCGCGACGAACAAGTTGGCGGGTTTGAGGTCGCGATGGATCATGCCTTTCGCGTGAGCCTCACCGAGCGCACCGAGGGCCTGGACCATCAGATAGACGACGCGCCCGGGTGCCAACGGGCCAGCGGTGCGCAGCAGGGCATCCAAGGGCAGACCTTCGAGATACTCCATCGCGTAATAGAAACGGCCATCCGCGGTGCGACCAAAATCGTAGAGCGCGACGGTGTTCGGATGGGACAGCTGACAGGTCAGCAGGACTTCACGTTCGAAGCGCGCGACATCGGCGGGATCCGACTGGTTCAGCATCAGCTTCACCGCCGTTGGCCGACGCATCAGCGCGTGCTGCGCCTCGTAAACCGCGCCCATGCCGCCTTCGCCGAGCTTTTTTCCGAGCTTGTACTGGCCGAGGGCCGCCACCGTTTTTTCAGCGACCGCCATCCGCCGCTGGGTCGAGAGCGTGCGCCTGGTGATGATGGCCAAGCCAATGATCGCCACCGCAAGCACCATCAATAGCCCGGCGAACACCAGCCACAGGATTCGTAGAGGCCGATAGGCCTCGGCGATATCCTGACGGGTGACGAGCGAGATGCCCAACTCCGGCAGAGGCTGCCAGGCCGCAACTGAATCAGTGCCAAGGTAGCAGCGGTACCCGGCGAGTTCGACGCCAGCCTGGCCGGCGACCGCCGAGGCCGCCATGGCGGTCATCGGCAGGGTATCCGGCGGCGTGGTCTTCGTGGCACTTGAAAAATCGCGAAGATGCACGTTGAAGACGCTGGTGGTCACGTTTGCTAAAGCACCGCCGGGAACTCTGAGCCGATCGAGAAATCGCGATTCGCTGACCATCCGCGCGCGCTGGTCAAAGGCATAGGTTTCACCAGTCTCGCCCAATTGGCCAGAGCGGAACAACTTGCTGAAGCCTTCGCGGGGATCGATGCGCATCACCAGCACGCCCACTGGTTTTCCCCCGGCAGAGGCGACCACTGGCGCGATGAAGCCCATCCGTGGCAGCTTTCCCCCGTCCATTTCCATCGGCGGCACGAATTGAAGCGTGTTGGTTTCGATCGCCTTGGTGGCCGCATCGAGCATCTCGGTCAGCAGACGCGGAGCGACGGCGTCAGTGGTCGGCGCGAGCACGATTTTTCCGCTGGGATCGACCAGCCCCCAGGCCGTCGCGCCCTGGCCGGCGAGCAGATCGTTGATCGCGGCTCTGAGGCTGGCGACAAGCGCGGGATCGACCCCAGCCGCATGCTCGGTCAGCAGCAGACGGGCCCCGTCGCCGCGCACTTCGGGACGCCGGGCCGCCAGCGCCAACGCCTGCATGCGCTCCTGAACCCACGAGCGCACCACATCAACCTGGGAGTCGCGAATCGAGACCAGGCTGCGGCCGACCTGCTGCTGCATTTCGTATTGCACGAGCTTGAGGACCACCGTGCCGACCACCGCGAGGACGATCAGCGCGAAGAGCAAGCTGAGCCACACCCGTTTCGAGGCGGTGCGGGTGGTCAGATAGCCGGACAGTTGGGAAATCGGCGATGCCGCGTGAAAGGCTTGAGTGGTCATCACATGCTCCGGGACGATCGTGGGCGGAACCGTAGACAGCGCACGGCAGGGCGTCCACCGGAACCTCACCAAGTCCACCGCCGACAGGTGATGTCGAATCCTGAGATTGATTGAATCCAGATGCAAAGGTCATCGCTGATCGCCCACACACTCTGCTGAAACGATTGCGAGCTGCGCTTCCGTAACCGGCGTCAGGCCGTACGCCGCAGCATGCATGTGCGCTCCCTCATCGCGGCCTTGGCCGTGCTCGTCCTCGCCAGCTGTGGTGACGACGCTTCCTCACCTGCGAAAATAGGTGCGAAAATAGGTGCGAAGCCCGGTGTGCCGCCAGCGCCGACCGCTTTGCGCATCGCCGTGATTCCCAAAGGTACCACTCATGAATTCTGGAAATCGATTCATGCTGGCGCGGTGAAAGCCCAGCGCGAATTGACGGCCGCGGGGACTCCGGTCGAGATCATCTGGAAGGGACCGCTGAAAGAGGACGATCGCACCAGCCAGATCGACACCGTGCAGACGTTCGTCGGTCAAGGCATCAGCGGCATCGTGCTCGCGCCTTTGGATCGCACGGCGCTGATCGCGCCGGTGCAGCTCGCGGTGACCGCCAAGATTCCGGTGGTGATCATCGACTCTGGCTTAGGCAGTGAGTTGCCCGCCAGCACGGTCGCCACTGACAATCGCGCTGGTGGAAAACTCGGTGGCAAGCGCCTGGGCGAGGTGCTTGGCGGCAAAGGAAAAGTCATCCTCGTGCGCTATCAGGAAGGCTCGGCCTCGACGGCCGATCGCGAAGCCGGATTTCTGGACGCGATGAAGGAATTCCCTGAAATAGTTTTGGTTTCGACGGATCAGTATGCCGGAGCAACGCGCGAGACCGCGCTGACCGCCTGCCAAAATCTGCTCAATCGGTTTGCCGATATCCAAGGAGTGTTCACTCCCAATGAATCATCGACCGCAGGCATGGCGCTGGCCCTGCAAGAACGCAACCTCGCGAAGACGATCAAACATGTCGGATTCGATGCCTCGCTGCCGCTGATCGAGGCACTTGATCAAGGACGCATCCAGGGCCTGGTCGTGCAGGATCCGTTCCAGATGGGCTATCTGGGCGTGAAGACCCTGGCCACGGTCATCGCCGGTGGCGCCGTCCCCAAGCAGACGGATACGCCGGTTCAGCTGGTCACTCCTGAGAATCGCAATCAGCCGGCAATCAAGGATCTGCTCAATCCGCCCTTGGCGCAGTATCTGCCGTGATTCCGCGGTTGCAGGCCCACGGCATCGGCAAAGCGTTTGGTGCGACGCGGGCTTTGCATGGGGTCGACATCAGCGTCGCGCCAGGCGAGGTTCTGGCGGTGATCGGCGAAAACGGCGCCGGAAAATCGACGTTGATGAACATCCTCAGTGGCGTTCACCGACCGGATTCAGGAACCTTATTGGTCGATGGCCACCCGTATCGCGCAGGCGATCCGCAGGCCGCGCGCGCACACGGCATTGCCATCGTCCATCAGGAATTGTGTTTGTGCGACCATCTCACGGTCGCTGAAAACATCTGTCTCGGCGCGTGGCCAAGTCGTCATGGATTCCTTGCGCGCGGACAGCTGGCTCTGAAAGCCCAGGCCGCACTGGATCGTCTAGGTGCCGACCTGGCGCTGGCCAGCCGCTGTGGGGACTTGTCGCCGGCGCAGCGTCAATTGGTTGAAATCGCACGTGCGCTGGCTGGTGAACCGCGACTGTTGATCCTCGATGAACCGACCTCGAGCCTGGGGGCTCGCGACATCGAGCTTCTCTTCCGCGCCATCCGTTCTCTGACCGCTGACGGCATGTCGGTGGTCATCATTTCCCATCAATTGGACGAGTGCCGCGCCCTGGCCTCACGCTTCACCGTGCTGCGTGATGGCGCCAGCGTGGGAGCCGGACTGCTAGCCGAAATCTCCGACTCAGCCGTGATCCGACTGATGGTCGGTCGGGACCTGGCCGAGCTTTATCCGAAGGCGGCACGGACGCCGCGAACCAGACAATTGGCGTTGAATGTGACGGACAAAGTCACCGTCGATGCGGGCGAGATTCTTGGCATCTACGGATTGATCGGCGCCGGGCGAAGCGAATTGCTGCACCACCTGTTCACCCCGCCCACAGAGAAATTGGCCGGCGGTATCGGCCTGCTGAGTGAAGACCGCCGTGGCGAGGGCCTGCTGATCCATCGCTCGATCGCCGATAATCTGACGCTCACGTGCCTCGCTCGTCTCAGTCGCTGGGGTTGGTTGAGCACCGGCCGCCAGCACGCTGCGGCCACGCCATGGATACAACGACTCGGCATCAAATGCGCCGGGCCGGGGCAGATAGTCCGTGAATTGTCAGGCGGCAATCAACAGAAGGTCGCGCTTGGACGATTGCTGCATCACGGGTGCCGCGTGTTGCTGTTGGATGAACCGACGCGAGGCATCGATGTCGGGGCCAAAGCCCAGATCTATCGCCTGATCAGCGAACAAGCCGCCCAGGGCACCGCGGTGGTGATGGTCAGCTCATACCTGCCAGAGCTGTTCGGGGTCTGCGATTCATTGGCAGTGATGCGCCAGGGAAAACTCAGCCCGCCCCGACCTGTCAACGAATGGACTCACGAGCAGGCGTTGGCGGCGGCGGTCTAACAGCCTGTCGGAGATAAATTCCTATGATCACTGCTGTTTAGTAATTCTGAAACCGACGTGACACGGCTTCGTTAGGCAATGACCCGAATTCTCCATGAGCCTGCCCCTCTGCGGCCGGGCCGACCGAAGAGCGTTCACCATTCGCTAGCCCGATCGACCCCCCTGGAACCGCCGGTTTTCAACCGGCCCGAACCACCCACGAGCTGCACGTGAGCCACACACGAGACACACGCGAGCCGGTTG
>JANYGY010000107.1 GCA_025362255.1 Planctomycetales bacterium | reverse complement strand
ACACACCCAATGCTGTTCGGCTAAGGAAGGTGCGATTCCCCTGAAAAAACTGTGATTTTAATCAATCTGGAATTGTAGTTTGGGGATTAAAGGGGATTAAAGGGGACACACCACCTTGTTTCAAACTCATTTCAATAATCCCCCAAAAGACCGAATTTGTCGCTGCGTATGCACACCCCATCCGCGCCACTTTGAGCATCGGCCACCACCGAAAATGTCTCTCAGAAAAGTTCCTCACGCCTCTCTATTCTAATATATCCGATTCATCCCATTGAGCGCCGCCACACGATACGCCTCGGCCATCGTCGGATAGTTGAAGGTCGTGTTGATGAAGTATTCGATGGTGTTGTTCGGACGCGGTTGCCACATCACGGCTTGGCCGATGTGGATGATCTCGGATGCCTGGCTGCCGAAGCAGTGGATGCCGAGGATTTCGAGGGTTTCGCGATGGAATAGGATCTTGAGCATGCCGACGGCCTGGCCGGTGATTTGGGCTCGGGCGAGACTGCGGAAGAGCGAGTGGCCGACTTCGTAGGGAATTTTGGCTTCGGTCAGTTCGCGTTCGGTCTTGCCGATCGAACTGATTTCCGGCGAGGTATAGATTCCGGTCGGAATGTCCGGGCGCATGTGCACGTCGCAGGTGCCGGAGACCAGGTGGGTCGCGGCAAAGCGTCCCTGATCATACGCCGCGCTGGCGAGGCTGGGCAGTCCAATCACGTCACCCGCCGCATAAATGTGCGGCAATGCCGTCTGGTAACACTCATTGACCGGCATCACCCCGCGTTTGTTCGGTGGAATGCCGATCGCTTCGAGACCCAGGTCGGTGGTGTTGCCCTGCCGGCCATTGGCGAACAGCAGCACATCGGTCTTGATCCGTTTGTTCGATTTGAGTTGCAGAACGACGCCGTCGTCTTCGGCGATGATCTTGTCCATCTCTTCATTGTGACGGATCAACACGCCTTGATCGCGCAGATGATAGGCCAGCGCATCGACGATCTCATCGTCGAGGAATGACAGCAGGCGATCACGGGTGTTGATCAGATTGACCTTCACTCCGAGGTTACGGAACATCGAGGCATATTCGCAACCGATCACCCCGGCGCCGTACACCGTGATCGACTGCGGAGTTTCTGTGAGTCCGAGAATGCTGTCGCTGTCGCGGATCCGCCAATGGTCGAAATCGACGCCTTCGGGATGAAATGGCCGCGAGCCGCTGGCGATGACGAAATGTTCGGCCTTGTAGAGATCCTTGGCGCCGTTGTGCAATGCGATCTCGACCGTGTGCGGATCGACAAAGGTGGCGTGCCCGTGCAGGACATCGACTTCATTGCGATCATAGAATGTCCGCCGCATCGAGACTTGTTTCTTGATCACGCCTTCGGCTGATTTGATCAAGGTCGAGAAGGGCACTTCGCCCTCGGACGAGATGCCGAACAACGATTGGTTGGCGCGCACTTCGGACAGCCGACCGATGACATGACGCAAGGCCTTGCTTGGAATCGTGCCCCAATGGGTGCACCCGCCGCCGACCATCGGGAAATCTTCGACCACCGCTACGCGCTTGCCTGACTTCGCGCACTTCATCGCTGCGCCCTCGCCGCCGGGGCCGCTGCCGATCACGATAACGTCGTACTGGTACATGCGCTCTCCGGTGTGGTTCAGAGCTTATGACACATAACTAGCAACTTCGCAAAGGGCAGCCACGCAGTGGCCGGGACTTGGCGGGGATGATCGGTGGGATTCCAGCCGTGATCCTGCGCCTGGCGACGCACCTGAATGCCGGTGGCCAACCCGCGCAGGGCCTCGGCCATGGTGTGCGGGCCGGCGAAGGCGATGTGCAGCAACTTGTCGACCGCGCGTAATTCAGCCTGATTTGGACCATCTTCCTCGCGGCGAAAAGACCACACACAGAGGTCGACCCGGCTCGGTGGTGAGGTCGCCTCGCGCGGCAGCAGCAGGCGCACCGAAGCCCGCCCGGCGACCGCCATCAACACGCTGGTGCGATTCTGTTCGCCGGGTTTTGGCGACATCTTCATCCCGGTTTCACGTTGCAGCACCAGGTCGATCGCCATTGGCGGCGGATCTTCGCCAACTACCCAGCGATGGACCAGCGGGGCGGTGAGATTGAACGGCGGATTGGCAACCACCCGCCAGCCCGGCGGCAGGTGGTGTTGCCACTGCTGCGCGTCGCCGGTCCACAGCTGCAAACTGCCGTCAGCGATCTGAGCGGCGAAACGCGTGCGCAGACCTTTGCTGCGCAACTCATCCCGCTCGACAGCGTGGACTTTCGCCCCGGCGGCCAACAGCCCGGCGGTCAACGCGCCATGCCCGGCGCCGATTTCGGCCACCGTGTCGCCGATGCGGATGGCGGCGATCGCCAGCACCTTGGCCGCCCAGGCGTCATTGAGATCATGTTGTTGAGGAGTCTGCTCTGACATGTCCCGGTCATCGGTGATGCTTGACGACTGGCAACCAGCTTTGCCCCCGGATGCTGCCTCCATGACCGAGCCGGATTACGCCTGCGCCCTGCTGCGCGATGGCCGGGGCCAGGTGCTGCTGCAACTGCGGCCCGCCTCAGCGCGCTTTGCGTCGAATCAGCTCACCTGTTTTGGAGGCAAGCGCGAGGTCGGCGAAACCGCCGGCGAATGCCTTGGTCGAGAATTGCATGAGGAGCTTGGCTGGCGACCGCCGACCATTCCACCGGCGTCGGTTTTCCTGCGTCGGGGTCCGCACCTGATCGCCAGTTTTCATCAGCTGCAGCTGCCCCCTGCGCTCACCCTCGTCACTGAACCTGGCTTCATCGCGCTGGCAGTCCCACCCGGCTGCCTCGCCGCGCTGCCCCTCAGCGGGTGGCATCTTCAAGCGTTGAACGCCTGGCTGCACTCCGCCGGCCAGGTGAGCACCGTCGACCTTTCAGATTAGAACCTCGTCAATTGTCTTCGGCGCGGTTCTTGAGCACGGCCATGAAGGCCGCCTGCGGCACTTCGACATTGCCGACCATCTTCATCCGTTTCTTACCTTCTTTCTGCTTTTCGAGCAGCTTGCGTTTGCGCGAGATGTCGCCGCCGTAGCACTTCGCGGTCACATTCTTGCCATAGCTCTTGATCGTCTCACGGGCGATGACGCGGGTGCCGATGGCGGCTTGCAGCGCGACTTCGAAGAGATGCTTGGGAATCTCTTCCTTGAGGTTCTTGATGATCTGGCGGCCGCGGTATTCGGAGTTGGTCTTGTGGCAGATGAAGGCCAGCGCGTCGCACGGGAAGTTGTGCACCAGAATGTCGACCCGCACCAGTTCAGCGACTTGGAAGCCGCTGAATTCGTAGTCCATGGTGCCGTAGCCCTGGGTCACTGATTTCAGTTTGTCGAACAGGTCGTAGATGACCTCGGCCAGCGGCATCCGATAGGTCAGTTTGCAGCGCTGGGTACCGATGTAATCCTGCTTGAGGAACTCGCCTCGGCGATCGGTGACCAATTGCATCACCGTGCCGATACGTTCGGCGGGAACGAAGAAATTGATGTCGACCACCGGCTCTTCGATCGAGTCGTAGCCATCTTTCGGCAATTCGCCCGGGGTCGTGATCTCGATGATCCGCGGCTTGCCGGTGATCGGATCCGGACCACGCAGATTGACCCGATAGGTTACCGTCGGCGCCGTCTGGACCATGTCGAGATCGTGCTCGCGTTCGAGCCGCTCTTGGCAAATTTCCATGTGCAGCATGCCGAGGAATCCGCAGCGGAAACCGTGGCCAAGGGCGCCACCAGATTCAGGCGCCCAGCGGAAGCTGGCGTCGTTGAGCGACAATTTCTCGACTGCTTCGCGCAACTGGTCGTAGGTCGTCTCGCCTGACGGATACAGGCCGCAATAGACCATCGGCTTCATCTCGCGGAAGCCGTCGAGCGGCGGCGCCTGACGTTCTTCGAGCGTGATAGTGTCGCCGACTTTGACGTCGGTGAGGGCCTTGATCGCGGCGCTGATGTAACCGACTTCGCCGGCTTCGAGACCGTCAGGACTTGATTCCATGCGTGGCCGCAGCCGGCCGATGTCACTGATCTCGTAGGTCCGACCGCTGCGGATCATGCGGATCTTGTCGCCCTTTTTCAGCCTGCCGCTGACCACCCGGGCATAGATGATGATGCCGCGGTAATCGTCATAGATGGCGTCGAAAATCAGCGCTTGGGTCGCGGCTTCGCGATCACCCGCCGGAGCGGGAATGCGATCGACCACCGCGTCGAGGATATCCTGGATGCCGATGCCTTGCTTGGCGCTGGCACGGACCGCCATCGACGCATCGAGGGCCAATGCCTCTTCGATCTCAAGACAGACCTCGTCGGGTCGCGCGTTTGGCAGATCGATCTTGTTGATCGTCGGGATGATCGTCAGGCCCTGTTCATCGGCGAGCAGGTAATTGGCAACCGTCTGCGCCTGCACGCCCTGATTCGCGTCGACCACCAGCAGGCACCCTTCACAGGCCTGGAGGGAGCGCGTGACTTCGTAGGAGAAATCAACGTGTCCCGGCGTGTCGATCAGATTGAGCTGATACGTCTTGCCGTCGCTGTGCGCGTAATTCAGCGACACCGCCTTGGCCTTGATCGTGATCCCGCGTTCGCGTTCGAGATCCATCGAGTCGAGGACTTCGAGCTCCTTGTCCTCTTTCGCCTTCATCGCGCCGGTGGCCTGCAGCAGCCGTTCGGCAAGCGTCGACTTGCCGTGGTCGATGTGGGCGATGATGCAGAAATTACGGATGAGATGCTGGGGATGAGGCATGTCGCAGACAAGGCTGAAGGCACGGGACAGGCGGCAGAAAGCTCTGCTTGGCGGGGGCGGAATCGTGTGCGCCGGTGGCGGCAGGCCAGCGCCAGATCCGCCTTCCCTGACTGGTGACGATGCCCAGCCTGACGGGCAACCATGGGCTTCCGGCTGCTCTTCTGGACGATTCTCGGACTCCTGATCACGGTGCTGGTGTCGGCATTCTACGGCACGGGCGCGGGCGCGTGGGTGATCGGCTTCGTCTACCTCGCCTATGACACCGCTCTGCAACTGACTTTGCTGATCAGCGCGGCGATCGCGGTGCGCACGGTAAAAGCTCCTCCATCTGGCGAAGTTGCGCCCGCCTTGGCGATTCTGGTCCCCTGCCGCAATGAAGCCCTGGTGCTGCCGGCGTGCGTGGCGGCATTGCAGGCGCAGTTGCTCGCTGGTGACCGCTTGCTGGTGGTCGATGACGGTTCCACCGATGGCACGGCCCAGTGGTGCCTCGCCGCCGGGATCGAGGTCCTGGTCAAACCCAACAGCGGCAAGGCCGACAGCTTGAATCAGGCGATCGCCGTCGTCAGCCAACCCGTGGTGGTGACCATCGACGCCGACACCGTGGTCAGGCCCGGAGCACTGACGGCGGTGCGTGAGGCCTTTGGCGATCCGCTGCTGGTTGCCGCCGGTGGCCTGCTGGCGGTTAGCACCCGTCCGGCGCCGCTGGCCCGCTGGCTCGAATGGCAGCAGCGAGCCGAATACCTGCGCAGCTTCCTGTGGCGCGCGGCGTGGGAAAAATGGGGGACTTTGCTGCTCATCTCAGGCGCTTTCGCAGCGTATCGCCGCGACGCAATGGTGGCCGTCGGCGGTCTGGCGACGAATTCGCACGCTGAAGATTATGACATCACCCATCGGCTGCATCGCGAGTCGTTGCTTCACCGTCATGGCTGGCGTCTGGGGATGATGCCCAAGGCGCAGGCGGTGACCGATGCGCCGGCGACGCTCAGCCTGTTCCTAGCCCAGCGCATGCGCTGGTTCAGTGGCTTCATCACTGTCCACGTGGCCAATCGCGATCTGGTCTTCGCCCGTCACGCCGGATGGCTGGGCTGGGTCATGCTGCCGATCAAAACCGCCGATCTGCTGCTGCCGTTGTACGGCTTGTTCGCGATCGCGGTGCTGATCGCCTTTTTGTTGTTCGGTTTCACCGTCGCGCCGATTATTTTATGGCTGCTTGGTGCCAAGCTCGTGTTTGATCTGCTGACCGTGATGGCCGTCGTGCGGTTGACGAAACGGTGGGTAGGAAATCAGGGGGCAGGCGACCAGTGGACTGGAAACAAGAGAACCGGCCACGTGCCGGGGATGCTTGGAGTCATCCTGGCCACCGCCTGCGAGCCATTGGCATATCAGGCGCTGCGTCAGCTTGCCGCCCTCTTAGGCTGGATCAGCTTTCTCCGTCGCCGTTCAACCTGGACCCCGCAACGATGAACCATCTCTCCTTTCTCAATCTGCATCGTGGCTTCAGCATCCGCAGTGGCTTCATCCGCAGCTGCGTGAGCCGCACGCTGTTGTTGGCATGCACCGTGTCGGCGCCGATGTACGCGATGTCGCTCGACGACGGCTTAGCGGCCAAGAAAGACAAAGATTTTCCGCGCGCCGAAGCCGCCTTCAGTGCGGTGATCGTTTCCGAGCCCAAAAATGCCCAAGCGTGGGCCGAACGTGCGACGGTGCGGGCGTGGCAGGATAAGTATGACGCTGCCATCGCGGATTGGCGGCAAGCATTGGTATTGAGTCCGACCAATGCGGATTTCCACACCGGCTTGGCGCGAGTCCTGAATTGGAAGGGTGATCGCAGCGCGGCGCTGAGCGAAATCGATCGCGCGTTGCTGACCAAGCCGCGCGATCCCGAGCTGTGGCAGCTCAAGGGCGATATCGCCCACGCCGACCACAATCGTGCGCTGGCGCTGACCGCCTACCGCGAAGCCGATCGGCTCGATCATGGCGATCGCGCCAGCCGCCTGGGCGATGATCCCTGGGATCCCACCAGGTGGCGGGTCGATCTGAATGGCGTACGTGATCACTATTCCAATGCCCGGGGCACCGAATCGGGATTCGGCCTCGCACTCGGCTATCACCATCCGTCCGAAGGTGACAACGATTATGAATGGTTCGCCACCGGTGGTCTTACCCAGCTCAACCATTTCGGCGCGCATGATCTGACTATCGGTACTGAAGCCGGCATCAGACTCTATGAGCCGCTCCTGATCCGGGTCGACGGTACCTATACCCCCGATGCGGATTTCGAGCCAGACTGGCGCGTGGGCGGCGGCATCGATCTGAGAATCATCGGCCCGGTCACCGCGCTGATGGACGTGCGGCACAGTGAGTATCGCGATCAGCAGCAACAGGTGCTGCTCGCTGCTCCAGGGTTGCGCATCGAGCCATTCAACGCGTTGACTATTGAAGGCCGCTACCTCGCGAGCACCGATCACCTGAGCGCTCAGAATGGGCAGCAGTCGACCACCGTGCATTCGCAAGCGTGGCAAGGTCGCCTGACCCTTAATCTCGGGCGGCTGCATCCATACATTGGTTATGCCCAGGGCGAAGAACCCGATCCACCCGCACCGACCACCTACGGGCGCTCGGTGTGGGGCGGCCTGGTGTTCGACCTCGATCGCAACCTCAGCATCCGCGCCGACGTCGCCTACGAAGATCGCGCCGACTGGACCCGCACTTCACTGGGTGGTGGTGTCATTTTGAGATTCTGAACGACCGGTTCACCGGCGATCGATCGATCCCGAGCGGCCCCCTGTTTTGGTCAGCAGTTCGGTGCGTTCGATCACCAGGTCGTGGCTGACGGCTTTGAGCATGTCGTAGACGGTCAGGGCGGCGACGCTGACCGGGGTCAGCGCTTCCATCTCGACGCCGGTCTGGCCATGGCAGCGGACGGTGGCGATGATCGTCAACGCGTCGCCAGACAGATCCAACTCGATCGCAACCTGGGTGAGCGCCAGATGATGGCACAGGGGAATCAGCTCAGACGTGCGTTTTGCCGCTTGGATGCCGGCGATCCGCGCGATTTGCAGGACGTTGCCCTTGGCAGTCTCGCCGCCCGCCGCCAGAACGGCGCGCGCTGGCTCGGGCAGACGCACCACGCAACGGGCCGAAGCGCTGCGCTGGGTCAGCGCCTTGTCTGAAACATCGACCATGCGCACGCGGCCCTGGTCATCGAGGTGCGACAGTTCATTCATCTCATGAGCCTTTCAGCCATTGTTCGCTGCCATCGAGGTAGCGCTCGCGCTTCCACACCGGCAGGTCCTGTTTGATGCGCTCGATCAGCAGGCGGCAGGCGGCGAAGGCGGCTGCACGGTGAGCACTGACGACGTGGATCGCGAGCGAGACCTCGCCCGGCAGGTGATCGCCGATGCCGTGGACGAGCTGGGCCCGCAATTCAGGGTCGTGAAGCGTTGCGGCCTCGCGCACCAGCTCAGCCAGCACCCGTTCGGCCATCGGGCGATAGCACTGATAATGCAAGCCGGTGACGGGACGATACGGGCCATCCGCAATCCCCGCACGGCTGCGATTGCGCACGACGCCCAGAAACGAGGCGCACGCTCCGTGCTGCGGCCCGAGCAGCGCGGTCGGCGCGTGCAGCGCCGCGGGCAGTGGACCTTCGTGGATCGCGGTCAGATGCATGCTGCTCAACCGCCACTCACCGGCGGGATCACTGCGATTTCACTGCCGTCTTTCAGCTCGTGCAGCTCGCTGACGAAAAACTGATCGAGCGCAAAGCGGCACTGCGGCAACACCTCGGTCAATGCCGGATGGCGTTGGATGAGGAGTCGACACAGATCACTCAGCGTAGCCCGCGCGGACAACTCCAATGTTTCCGAGGCAAGACCACTACGCTCTTGAGCGTGCGCGAAATACAGGACCGTGACCACGGGCATACGCTCATCCACCGATGCTGGCCATGCGTTCATGACGGATGAAGGCAGTGGGTGGACGCTTGAGCCCGACCGCGCGGCGGATGGTGGCGGCCACCGCGGGATGATCCTCGCGACGGAGATCCTCCAGCAGGTCATAGCCGCGATTGTCCATCAGGCAGGTGAACAGCCGACCCTGGCTCGACAAGCGCAGTCGATCGCACGTGGCACAGAAAGGCGCGCTGGTGGTGGTGATGAAACCCACCGAACATTCAGCCAGCGGATGATCATCGATCGCCCACACGCGGCTGGTCGGTTCGTCGGCATCAGCACGTTCGGTCAGGATGAGTCCGGCCGCGGTCAGGCGTTCGCGCATGGTCGAGGCGGCAACATATTCGCGGGCTTGAAAAGGCCGGGCTTCACCAATCGCCATCAATTCGATGAAGCGCAGATGGATGCCTTCCCACGTCGCGAAGCGCACCAGCGCGGCGAAGTCCGTCTGCTGCATGGCAACCGCATTGACCTTCAGCGGTGCGAAGCCGAGCCGCTTGGCGGCGCGGATCGCCGCGACCACCCGATCAAGGCCGTCACGCCGTGAGAATCGGCGAAAGCTGTCGGCGTCGAGCGCATCGAGAGAGATGTTCAGGCGATTGAGGCCAGCGTCGTGTAATCCCGGCAGCAGTGGTTCGAGCAGCATCCCATTGGTCGTCAGACCAACGACCGGCACCAGCGCCCGCGCGGCGCGCACCTGATCGATCAGATCGGCACACAATGTCGGCTCGCCGCCGGTCAGGCGGATTTTGTGCACTCCGGCCGTGGCGTGGATCAACGTCATCAGCTGCGTGAGTTCAGCAGGCGTGGCCCGCGTCGGAGCGAATGCCGCAGCTTCCGGCAAACAATACACGCACCGCAGATTGCACCGATCGGTCAGCGAGACGCGCAGATACATGAGGTGCTCCTTTCCCAGATGACGCGCCGGCGAAACCCGGGGCGTCGGCTGAAAAGGATATCGGCTTCTCAAAATGCGCAGCCGACGACCCACTCAGCGACGTGTGCTGCGGAACTGCATGCTGACTTGGGAACCGCGGGGAAATCAACGGCTCACGATTCCGGAAAATGAGGACGCCCTCGTTGATGGAGTCGTCCACGGTGGCGAACCACAACATGAACAGCCCCGACGAGAGCGCCTGCGAATCTAGAAAAAAGTAGCGTTTGGCTGGTTGCTTAGGGCTCATTCGTCATCGCGTATGACCGCGTTTCAGAATGAGTTTCGGGCCGTTCTCAGATCGTTGAGCTCATTTTTTCGTCGGCTGGAAACAGCATGTCGAAAAACTGAGGTGGCAGACTGAGAGACGGCCCGAGCGCCGCAGTCGGGAAGCTTACTTCGCGGCCTTCTTGGGGGCGGCCTTCTTGGCAGCCGGCTTTTTGGCGGCGGCCTTCTTGGGCGCTGCAGCCTTGGCGGCGGCCTTGGGTGCTGCCTTGGGCGCTGCCTTCTTGGCAGCTACCTTGGTGGCGGCGGGTTTCTTGGTGGTCTTCTTGGCAACAGCCATGGTCATTCTCCTGCCGGTAGATCCGGCGTATGGTTTCACGGAAGCGAGAGAGCCGCGTCCGCGCTGATAGAGCAAACATAGCAACGCACTTGCGACTTCGCAACGGTTTTGCTGGAATTTTCCGCGTCTCCGTCGGTTGCAGCAGGTGATCCGGTTGCATGATCCCGCCGCGTCGCCATCACAGGCAAGCGAAACACACGGTAAAATCAGTACGTTTAGCAGCAGGGAATCAGGCACCATGTCGTCATCGAACAAGTCGCTCGTGAGCCGCACGCTGATGCGCGCGTCCAATCCAACGCTCGCGATCGGGCAGCTCGGCGGCCACGTGAAGCGCGGTGTCGATCACCCGCGCGGCAAGCGCACGGGCAAGACGATGGCACTGGTGAGCGCACTTCCGCTCGCGGATGATGACACCCGCATGATCCTTACCTTTCTCGATCGCTCTGATCCTGCCGAGTCTTTCGACTACCTTCCGCACAAAGGCGACAACGCGGTGCTGATCGTGCCCAAGGCCGAAGTGCATCTCTCGATCGTCAACGGCGTGTGCCCAGGTGACGTGAAAGGGATGAAGGTCCAGTTCGATAAAACGATCATCGAGCCGGTTGATCTCGATGTCGATCAGACCGGCATGGACGTCACGGCCTCGGACAAATGGGTTGATCTGGTCGATGAACTGGGCTGCGATTGCACCAAGGTCGGCGGTTATCCGCTGTGGGCCAATGAGCCGGTCGATGTCGAAAAACTGACTCAGACGAGTTTGATATTTCATCACCGTTTGACGGCGGATCTCGTTGATTTCAAGCTCGGCGACGGCGGCGTCATCTACGTCTTCACCACGCCCGATGGCACTGCGGGCGCGGTCTGCTGGCAGCAGGCGACGTACTGAACGTGACTGCCTCCGCCTCGCCAGCAGCGGTGATGGGCATCCTCAACTGCACGCCCGATTCCTTCAGTGACGGGGGCACGCTGAGGACGGTTGAAGAGGCGGTGGCGAAGGGCTGCGCGATGGTTGCCGATGGCGCCGCGTGGCTCGACATCGGTGGTGAAAGTTCGCGGCCTGGTGCCCTGCCGATTTCTGGCGAACTCGAAATATCGCGGATCCTACCGGTGATCCGTGGCCTGCGCGCGGCGGGGGTGACGATTCCACTGAGCATCGACACGACCAAGGCGGTGGTCGCCGAGGCCGCGCTGGCCGCGGGTGGTTCGGCGATCAACGACATCACTGCCGGCGCTGATCCGCGGATGTTCGCCGTCGCCGCAGCCACGGGATGTCCGCTCATCCTCATGCACGTGGCAGGCACGCCGCGCACCATGCAGCAGCAGCCGGCCTACCTCGACGTGGTCGCCGAAGTCATGGATTTCCTCGCGCAAAAATGCATGGCTGCGATGGCTGCCGGCGTGGCTCGCAACCAGCTCTTCGCCGATCCAGGCATCGGCTTTGGCAAGACCGTGGCGCACAACCTGGCCCTGCTGCGCGCGCTGCCGCAGCTTGGCAAGGCGCTGGATCTGCCGCTGGACGTCGGCCTCAGCCGCAAACGATTCCTTTCGACCATCTCGGGCACCGCGTATCCCACGGCCGACCCCATCGGTCAGCCGCTGCACACGCTGATCGCCCCATGGTGCGCCTTGTTGCGCGTGCACGACGTGGCCGGCACCATGCACGCCTTGCGGGTGGCTGAGCTGGCATGATCGCCAGTGCCAGTGGCCCGCCAGATTGCGGAGTCGCAACGTGGGCGGATGGCTTGATCTTGATCACTGGAAGCAATGGCTGGTCCTTTCCGACCTGACCTCGTACCTCAGTTCGGCCTTGGAAATCGCGATCATCGCGGTGGTCATCTATTACGTGCTGCTGGCCCTCGAACGGATTGCCGCGGGCGGCAAGATCAAAGGCATATCGCTGGCATTCGCCGGAGTCGTCGGCGCCTGGATGCTCGCCCGGGTGCTGCAACTGCACGCGATCACCTGGCTGCTTCAGGCATCGATCGGGTTCAGCGCTTTGATCCTGATCGTCATTTTCCAACCCGAACTGCGCCGACTTTTTTCGCGCCTGGGCGGCGTCTTCCCCGGCACGTCAGAGCCGTCCGCGGCGGGCACCGCGGCACTTCCGCAATTGGTCGAGGCGATCGGCTACATGGCCTCACGGCGGATCGGCGCCCTGATCGTGATCGAGCGCGCCGATCGGCTCGACAGCTACGTCGCGACCTCGCCGTTGGATTGCGAACTCACGGCGAAGTCCCTGATCGCGTTGTTCTGGAAGGATTCACCGCTGCACGATGGGGCGGTGATCGTGCAACGCGGACGCATCGCCGGCGCCGGGGTGATCCTGCCGCTGACCGATAATCCCGAATTCAAATCACTCTCGGGCACGCGCCACCGGGCGGCGATCGGCATCAGCGAAGACACCGATGCCCTGGCTCTGGTGGTCTCCGAGGAAACCGGTGCCATCTCGATCGCGGATAAAGGGAATCTGACGCGCGGCCTGTCACGCCAGGATGTCGAGATCCTGCTTGGCCGAGTCTTTCGCGCCGCCGTCGCCGCCACTGCCTCTGGCATCCGGCGTCCGGGGGCCGAGTCATGAAAATCACCGCGCATTGGGAGCTGAAAGCCGTCGCCCTCCTCCTCGCGATCGCGCTCTACATCTACACCAGCGGTCAGGTGCGGGTCGATAAGACCATCACGGTGTCGATCACCGACGCGGCGGTGCGCGGCCTGCCCGGCGATTATCAGGTGGTGAACATCTCGCCGCGAGAATTCAAAGTCCTGCTCAGCGTGCCGACCAGCCGGCTCGCCGATCTCGAGGCCGAAAGCTTTACTCCGCGTCTAGAAGTCCGGCCAGAACAGCTGACCCTCAAAAACGCCACATGGCCACTGACCAGCCATCTGCTGAGGCTGTCGAACGACATCCGCATCCAAGCCACCGAGCCAGCTGGGCTGCGGGAAATCTCCGTGACGCTCGATCGCATCACCGAAGAAAGCCTGCCGATCGAACTGCCGCATCTGGTCGGCCTCCCGAAAGGATTGGATGCCACGATCAAATCGGATCAGACCCTGGTCAGGGTTGCGGCCGGTGGCGCCGTTTTGGAGTTGCTGCGCCGCGATCGGGAACGGGTGCGGTTCCAGGACATCGACCTGCACGCGATCGAAGCCGGACTGGTCGCCGAACGCCAAGAGCGGCTGCTGCTGATCCCGGTGTCCGCTCCGACTGAAACCCCCTACCGGGTGTTGGGCGACATCAGCGCAACCATCTCCATCCGGCCGCTGCTCGGCATGACCAAGGAAATGTCGGCCTCGCTGCAAGTGCTCGGCAGCAAGGATCTGCTGCGCTCGATCGACATCACGCTGACGCCGCCCCGGGTCAGCTTGACGGTGCGTGGCCCAGAGAATCTCCTGCAGTTGCTCAAGCCCGATGACCTCACCGCGTTTGTGCGCCTCGCCGATGACATCACGCCTGAGATCACGCACGAGCTGGCCGTCGAAATTCTGGCCCCGCCGTGGTTGGCAGTCGATCCAGCTCGGGTCAAAATCTCCGTCGTGCCCCTGACCAAACCCTAATCCGATAAGCGCAGATGTGGCCCATCTGCGCTTATCGGCATTCAATGTTGAGGGACGACTCGAACAGTGGCATGGGCGGCCCGCCCATGCGTGCGCCCACTCGAACATGGGCGAGCCGCCCATGCCACAAACAGACTCGAATAGTGCCATGGGCGGCCCGCCCATGGGTGCGCCCACTCGAACATGGGCGAGCCGCCCGAGCTACCAACAGAC